>JAISLG010000109.1 GCA_031260615.1 Oscillospiraceae bacterium
ACCCCAGGCCTAGACACTCTTTCCCTCCACGACGCTCTTCCGATCTAAAAGGTGATATTAGTCGGATTCTTTGCGAATTTAATGTTCGCCGTTTTTGCGTATATCGGCGTACTTTTCCCGAGCGACCCGTCAAACGCCGAATTAAACGAGTCATACAACACGCTATTCAACTATGCTCCAAGGATATTGTTCGCATCGTTTGTCGCGTATATCGTGGGCGCGCTCCTCAACGCGGGTTCGCTCCTTGTAATAAAAAAAGCGACAGGCGAAAAACTCCTTTGGCTCCGCACTATCGGCAGCACCGCAATCGGCGCGGCGGCGGATACGGCAATTTTTACTGTAATTGCGTGGACGGGTGTGTTGGACTTTAATATTATGTTGTCAATGGCGGTCGTGAGTTATGTAATTAAAATGGTGTTTGAAACTGTGATTGCTACGCCGCTTGACTATGCGATTATTCCGTTGACAAAGAAGTATATTATGGAAGATTAAAAAGTAAAAATAACAGCGGAGTTTAATTTAACTCCGCTGTTATTTTAATCAAATGCCCCTCTTATTCGTCCCCCTTACGAATGTCCACTCTCCGTATCTTCCCACTAATCGTCTTAGGCAACTCAGCCACGAACTCCACAATCCGAGGGTATTTGTATGGCGCGGTATTCTTCTTGACGTGCGTCTGAATCTCCTTCACCAACTCCGCTTTCTGCTCATCCGAGTATCCTGCATACTGTTCCGCGTATTCTTTCGTCAAAACAACAGTTGCTTTCACGGCACTGCCGCGAACAGGGTCGGGTGCGCCCGTTACCGCACATTCAAGCACAGCCTCGTGTGTCATAATTACACTCTCGACCTCAAAAGGACCGATACGGTATCCGCTCGACTTGATTATATCGTCGTCGCGCCCCACAAACCAATAATACCCGTCCTCGTCTTTGTATGCTAAATCCCCCGTGCGGTAATACCCGTTTAACTGGCAAGCCGCCGTCTTTTCGGGGTCGCGGTAATACTGTGTAAACATACCCTCCGTGTCGGGCGAATGTAGTTTAATTGAGATAACGCCGATGTCGCCTGTGGATACGGGGTTGCCCTCGTCGTCCGTCAATGCAAGGTCATAAAGCGGAGCGGGTTTCCCCATACTGCCGGGTTTCGGTATACTCCCGGGGAAATTCGCAAGGGCAAGTACGGTTTCCGTTTGCCCGAACCCTTCCATTATTTTCATACCCGTTTTTTCGTAGAATGTCGTGAATACAATCTCGTTGATTGCCTCGCCTGCCGTGTTGAGGTATTCAAGGCACGAGATGTCATATTTTTCAAGCCCCTCTTTGATAAAGAACCGATACATAGTCGGGGGAGCGCAGAATGTGGTTATTTTGTAATCCGCAATCAAAGTTAGTATATCGTGCGGAACAAATTTGTCGTAATCATACACGAACACGGCAGAACCCATTGCCTGTTGCCCGAACAGTTTACCCCACGCGGCTTTGCCCCACCCTGTATCGGCGATTGTGAAATGGAGTCCGCCGAGGGAGCAGTTATGCCACAACGCGGTGATAAAATGCCATACGGGGTATCGGTGGTTATGGAGAACCATTTTGGGGTAACCAGTCGTACCGCTCGAAAAGTATATTATCATATTCTCGTGCGAGTCAGACGGCACTCGTGTGAATGTATCGGGCTGTGTTTTGAGGAGGGTATCGAAGTCGAGGAACCCGTCGGGAGCAGTTTGTCCGATATTGCGCGGAGCGGATAGGTTAGCAACGAAACGGGTTTTGACGAGGTTAGTCTGCTTATCGCCCTCGTTGAGGAAACTTGCTATTTCGGGGTTATCTGCGGACACAACGGCGGCGGTAACAGTCGCGCTTTTGATACGGTATTCAAAGTCGTGCGCGGTGAGCATATGCGTGGCGGGGATAATAATTGCGCCGAGTTTCATAAGCCCGTAAAACGCAATCCAAAACTGTTGATTGCGTTTAAGGACGAGAATAACCATATCGCCTTTTTTGATACCGTGCGACTTAAACAGATTTGCCGCTTGATTAGATAGGAGGGATATTTCCTTAAATGAATAGGTATGTTTTTCCTGTTTTTCGGACAGCCATTCGATACATCGGGCGTTGGGAGCAATCGCGGCGTATTCGTCAATAATATCATAAGCAAAGTTAAAACTGTCGGGTATCGTGGGAACAAATTTATTCAACACCCCGTCATCGCCGTACCCGACTTCAACATATTTTTTCCACAGTCCGTCAAGCGGTTTCGCAAGTTTTTTGTAATCCTTTTTGTAATCCATTGAAAGCAAGCATCTCCTTTATAATAGGTATGCTTAATATTATATATGCTTGGGGATTTTTTTCAAGGGGGAATGTGTCTTAGGACAACCTTGTAAATCCCACCCCCAAAAATATTGTTGTTGAAAAATTTACACGTCGCGCGTATAATAGGTTGTATATATACTCCTTATCGGGATAAACGCTCCGCGTTTATCAGCCGCCTCTACGACGGCACGGAGATTCGCACCGCCGATAAGTCGCTCTACCGCAAACACGCGGAGCATTTTTTAGTGGTGTTGCGGTGTAATTATGTGATATACTTAAACGATTAGGAGAGTTATTTTAATATGTATTCAGAACTCATTGATATAAACGGGCTGTTGTCCGAGAAGGACCCTGAAATAGCGGATATACTCGCACAGGAGTTGAAACGCCAGCAGAGCGGGCTTGAACTCATTGCAAGTGAGAACACGGCGTCCCCTGCGGTTATCGCGGCTATGGGGAGTGTCCTCACGAACAAATACGCCGAGGGTTATCCCGGGAAACGGTATTACGGCGGCTGTGAAAAGGTGGACGTTGCCGAAACAATCGCCATTGAACGGGCAAAAAAACTGTTCAATGCTAACTTCGCGAATGTGCAAACCCACAGTGGCGCAAATGCTAACTTTGCCGCTTACTACGCGCTTATTAAACCCGGCGACACCGTACTTGGCTTGTCGCTTGCTTGCGGAGGGCATCTTACCCACGGGTCGCCCGTGAACGTGTCGGGGAAATACTTTAACTTCATATCGTACGGGCTTGACCCCGAAACAGGTTATATCGACTACAACGAACTTGAAAGCCTTGCCGCTAAGTACAAACCAAAACTGATAGTTGCGGGCGCGTCAGCATATCCGCGCTTTATCGACTTCGCGCGTATCCGTGCAATCGCGAACAGCGTCAGCGCATTGTTTATGACGGATATGGCGCATATTGCGGGGTTGGTTGCGGCAGGAGTACACGAGTCGCCCGTGCCGTATTGCGATGTGGTTACGTCTACTACGCATAAGACACTGCGCGGACCTCGCGGCGGTTTGATACTCACTAACAGCGAGGAGATTGGGAAAAAAATAAATTCGGCTGTATTCCCGGGGACGCAGGGCGGACCGTTAATGCACGTTATCGCGGCAAAGGCAGTATGTTTCGGCGAGGCATTAA
The DNA here is from genome assembly GCA_031260615.1 of Oscillospiraceae bacterium. GTDB lineage: Bacteria > Bacillota > Clostridia > Oscillospirales > Ruminococcaceae > Ruminiclostridium_E. The sequence goes on from JAISLG010000109.1 coordinate 3,468, forward strand.
AACCCGATTTTAAGGAATACGGTGCGCAGACGGTTAAGAATGCAAAGGCATTAGCGGACGAACTACTAAAAAAAGGGTTCGACCTTGTATCGGGAGGTACGGACAATCATCTGTGCCTTGCCGACCTACGTCCGTTCGGCATTACGGGCAAGAAACTGCAAAACGACCTTGATGAAGTAGGTATTACACTAAACAAGAATGCCGTACCGAACGACCCCGAAAAGCCGTTTGTTACATCGGGCGTGCGTATCGGTACACCTGCCGTTACTACACGCGGACTGAAAGAGGACGATTTGCGCGAACTCGCGGATAGTATTTACTTGATTGCAAAGGACTTCGAGGGTAACAAGGCAGAGGTACGGGCAAGGGTGGATACACTGTGCGAGAAGTACCCGCTGTATAAGTGAAGGACGGGCAGACATTAACCCAAAATCTTGTAACAGACAGCACAGAATTGCTTTCGCTGAAATTTTTTGAACGCCAAAACGAATAAGGAGTTAGAAATGTTAGCACAGACACAGAACCAAGATATTTTAACCGCGACAACGGCATTGCACTCCATAAATTGATTTGAAAAAATTTGGAATAATTTAACTAAGGAACAAACAAATGAACTCTTACAAGATTAAAGGCTACTATGCTTACGATGAGGACGGCATACCATATAACATAAGAGAACTTATGGAAATGCGCCGTGAAGCAGAACTTGAAGAGCAAGAAATACTCGAAGCATACGCCGCAAAGTGCGCACAAAGATATTTTAGTGCTATGCGTAAAGTCGGGATTACCGAAGAACAAATTAAACAAGTTCGTAAACAAATAAAAAATAAATGAAAATATACGACACACACACGCATTACGATGACGAACGGTATTCGCCGAATTACATCGCCGATGTACTGGACGGTAATACATCGGGGTTCTGCGCTGTCGGGTGCAACCTCGAACGCAGTCGGCTATCCGTGGGTATCGCCGAGCGGTACGGGCAGATTGCGGCGGTTGGGATACACCCACAAGATGCCCCTGAGTGTAATGCCGAAACAAAAGCCGAGTTGTCTAAACTCGCCGAAAATCCCGTTGTAAAGGCAATCGGTGAAATCGGACTCGATTACCACTACGACCCACCAGAGGGTACTACCTTCGACGATATGAAAGCAGTGCAAAAACAGGCATTCATCGCGCAACTGCAACTCGCCGAAAATATCGGCTTGCCGCTTATCGTACACTCGCGCGATGCAATGGCTGATACCCTCGAAATACTGTACAAGTTTAACCGTAAACCATATACCACTGTGTTCCACTGCTTTTCGGGAAGTGCGGAAACCGCAACCGAACTCCATAAACACGGTATTCTAATCGGGGTTGGCGGTACTGTTACCTACAAAAACGCGAAAAATTCCGCTAACGCCGTCCGCGCAATTCCACTCGAATATATACTACTCGAAACGGATTGCCCGTATCTATCCCCTGTACCACTACGCGGTACGCTCAACCACAGCGGTAATTTGTCTTATGTAATAGAAAAAATAGCGGAGATTAAGGGGATTACCGTAGACGAGGTTGTTAAGACGTGTAATGATAACGCGGCAAGGTTTTTCAAACTTGCTTAAATATATTAACAAAATCTGTATTGTTTTTTAGGGCAGACTAAACGAGTCAAAATATTTATAAAATAAGTATGAGGTGTCCTTATGAAAAACAAGCGTAGTATGCTGATAGGTTGGGGGGCAGGTGTCCTCTCGACAACCTTAGTGACGGGTATTATTACCGCTGTCAGTGCATCGGGCGGTAATGTCTGGGGAGATGTAAACAAGGACGGCATTGTTAATATCGGCGATGTAATACACCTTAGGCGATACTTGGCAGGGTGGGACGGTTACGGCGACCCCGATGATACCGATGCCACCAAAACAACAGGCATTACTCGGACAACCGCAACCACAAGTTATGTGGATATAAACGGCAACCTTACGTCCGATAAAACCACAACCTCTCAATCAATTTGGACGGACACCCCCGAAACAACAAGCATAAACACAATAACCACACTCAGCACGAAAACCGAAACCGCCAAAACTACAACAGGCACTGCGTTTACTACTATCACGACGCTTGCTACCGATTTGACAACCACGAACACTACGAGTACAACCGCTGTTACGAAGACAACGGCACTCAATACAACCAACACGGCAGGCACAACTGCCGTAACTACCACGGCAACCGTAACTACAAATACTACTGCAAGCGGTGAACGGTTATACAATGGCAAACCCGTACTCGATTGGAAACCCGCACCGCCTAACCCGTGGACTTGGTACGCAAAAGGTACATTAGTCCTGTATGACGGGTATATATGGGAACTTAACGCCGTAGAAGTGTCTTATGAGGACGCGGTAAAAGACCCTAACCCAATTTATGACGCGGATAACGCCGACCCAAGTGTAGGATATTCCGCTATGCGCGGTAACGGTGCCGAACCCGGCGGTTCGTGGAATTTCTATGTCAAACGCGTTGCCGCTCCGTCCGAATGGGATACATCAACTACAACCGCTCCGTCCGCCACAAGCACAAGCGGCGATACACAAGGCGGTTATCAAGCCCTGTATCCGTTACTTGACGTGTCTAAATCTGAACCGGGCGCGTACCTCAACGAAAGTAAATTATGCTACCTCACGTTTGATGATGGTCCGAATACCGCCACTACCCCCGCGTTGCTCAACAAACTCGATACACTTGGGATAAAAGCAACATTCTTCCTTGTGCCGAGAGATACCGCCGAGAGCAAAGCGTTAATTAAGCAGATTTATGACAGCGGT
>JAISLG010000157.1 GCA_031260615.1 Oscillospiraceae bacterium
AATACGATAATTTGTTCTTGCCAAAAACTCAGAACTTGCACCCACTTGGTCATAGTATTCCAATAATTCTTCACCTGCTGCCAAAAGTTTGTTAGTCACAGCCAACCGTTCTTCCAACAATGCCGCCGCGTAAGCAGCTGCCGTTTCTGCAACGCTCGTTGCAACATTTGCTGTCGCGTTAGCCGTTGCTGCTGTTGCCGCAGATGCCGCGTTAGCAATCGCGCCGCCTATGTTACCAATTCCAAATGCCATATTCCTAAATCTCCTTTTTATTATATTATTTGAGTTTTTTTGCGCTTGCTTTATTATAAAGCAAGCGATATTATATATAATATCGCATTTTCGGCATATCCGTGCGATTTGCGGTGCCCGTTTGTGCAAATTGCACAAAAATCCCCGCCCAGTGTATTCAGTTCTTGACAATGTGTTTATAAATGGTATACTTGTGTTGTAATCTTTTTGTAACCTTTTTGTTACAAAACGGAAATAATTGAAAGGTACTTACTACTTATGGCAAGTGTATCCTTAAAGCATATATACAAACGCTACGCCGGGAGCGACCTCGTTGCCGTTACCGACTTCTCGATGGATATAAAGGATAAGGAATTTATTATCCTTGTCGGTCCGTCTGGTTGCGGAAAGTCCACCACTCTCCGTATGATTGCCGGGTTGGAGGAAATCTCCGACGGCGATTTGTTCATAGGCGACCGCCGTGTCAATGATGTGTCCGCGAAAGACCGCGATATTGCTATGGTGTTCCAAAACTACGCGCTCTATCCCCATATGTCCGTGTTCGATAATATGGCGTTCGGGCTTAAACTCCGCCACGTTCCCAAAGACGAGATTAAAAAACTCGTTGAGGAAGCCGCAAAGATACTCGACATCGGTCACCTCCTCGACCGTCGCCCAAAAGCATTGTCGGGCGGTCAAAGACAACGTGTCGCTCTCGGCCGTTGTATTGTCCGCGACCCGCAAGTGTTCTTGCTTGACGAGCCGCTGTCTAACCTTGACGCTAAGTTAAGGGCGCAGATGAGAACGGAGTTGTCTAAACTCCATAAAAAACTCGGTACTACTTTCATCTATGTAACGCACGACCAAATCGAGGCTATGACGATGGGCGACCGTATCGTTATTATGAAAGACGGTTTCGTCCAACAGGTCGATAGCCCCGTAAATCTCTACTCTAAACCGTGCAATAAGTTTGTTGCGGGCTTTATCGGTTCTCCGCAAATGAACTTCCTCGATGCTAAACTTATTAAAAATGACGGCAAATATACCGTTGAGTTCGGTTCTGACGAGTCGAGCAAACTCGGAAAATGGCGTAAATTCTATATCGAAGTTCCCGTTGGGAAAGGTGACCCGTCCGTTCTTGAAGGCTATGTAGGTCGTGAAGTTTCCCTCGGTATCCGCCCCGAAAATATCTCGGACGATATTTCAAACGCGCGTACAGGTTTAATTGAGGCTACCGTTGATATTGCTGAAATGATAGGCGCGGAAACTTACCTTTACCTCACCTGCCAGAATATCACCCTCACCGTCCGCGTATCTAACAAATCCACTGCTCGCGCCGGCGACACAATCAAACTCGCTATCGACCCGAATTTTATCCACCTGTTCGACAAACAGGACGAACACGCATTGTTCGTTAAACAGGAAAAGTAAGACAAAATAATAAGTCACGGTTTTAGTAATAATTATTAAATCGCGCAATAACAAAAGAACCGCGGTTTTAGTACCACGGTTCTTTTCATACTAACATTGCAGGTTTAATATACTGTTGATTGTCGCGGAGTTGCGGTATAGTTGCCCCCCCTTGAAAAAAATTCCAAAAACCGTATAATAAAGTAGTATGTATTTTTGTTATATTACTAAGGAGAAAGAATAATGGCATTAAATAAGAAAAATGTGGATACCCTCGATGTAAAAGGCAAACGTGTACTCGTCCGCGCGGACTTCAATGTTCCGCTCAAAGACGGGAAGATTACCTCCGATAAGCGCATAACTGCCGCGCTTCCGACTATAAATAAAATTATCGCGGGCGGCGGTAAGGTTATCCTCACCTCGCACCTCGGTAAACCGAAAACTGATGAGGACAAAGCAAGCGGTAAATTCTCACTCGCCCCCGTTGCCGCCCGTTTATCCGAACTCCTCGGCAAACAAGTTGTGTTCGCGGACGATGCGGAAGTTGTCGGCGATAACGCGCGTAAGGCAATATCCGCACTCAAAGACGGCGATGTCGTTCTCCTCCAAAATACCCGTTACCGCAAAGAGGAAACAAAAAACGGTGAGCAATTCAGCAAAGACCTCGCCGATATTGCTGACATTTACGTTGACGACGCGTTTGGTTCGGCGCACCGCGCACATTGCTCTACTGTCGGCGTTGCCGAGATTATCAAGGCACGCGGCGGCGAAGTTGCTGTCGGATACTTGATGAAAAAAGAAATAGACTTCCTCGGCGATGCAGTCGAAAACCCTGCTCGCCCGTTCGTTGCGATACTCGGCGGCGCAAAGGTTGCCGACAAGCTTAATGTTATATCCAATCTGCTCGAAAAAGCCGATACGCTCATAATCGGCGGCGGTATGGCTTACACTTTCCTCAAA
>JAISLG010000089.1 GCA_031260615.1 Oscillospiraceae bacterium
ACGGTAATGAAAACCGCGACTGGTATATCAAAAATGACCCGCTGAAACAGAAATAAACCGACAGATACGCGTAAGTTAAATTAAAACCACACCCACCACACCCCCAAATAAGCGGCAGAATCCAATTAAATTAAAAAATCTGAATATTATCGAAAAAAATAACAATAATTATTTTAGGGGCGAGTAAAATACTGAACCCCGTTAAAAGAAAAACATAATGAAACCTAATTCCGTAAAGTTGCCGCACAAAAGTGCATCGTCTGAACTTAAAACAACCGAGCCGCCTAAAATTGACCGTGTTGTTGTGTCGATGCAACAGCATATCGGGGCGGCGTGTACCCCTACCGTGAATGCGGGGGACGAAGTTAAAATCGGGCAGATTATCGGGGATAGTGAGGCGTTCCTGTCCGCGCCGATACACGCGCCGATTGCCGGGAATGTTACCGATATATTAAACGTGACTGCCCCGAACGGGCGTATCTCGCCCGCGGTTGTTATCGAAGTCGATAAGACAATTGCTCCGTCAAAGACCGCTACTATCGAAATATCTGAGGATATTACCTCCAATACATTCACGGGGTTGTATGACGAAAAAATATCCGTGCCGAAAATCGAAACGCGCGAGGACTTTATCAAAGCAGTACGCGATAGCGGCGCGGTAGGGCTCGGTGGTGCGGGGTTCCCAACCCACGTTAAATTAGGATTCGACCCGTCACGGAGTAAAGCCGAGGTGCTCGTAGTGAATGGCGCGGAATGTGAGCCGTATATCACTGCCGACGCAGCCGAAATGTCGGAAAACCCCGACGGAGTAGTGGGTGGGATACGCCTGATTATGAAATGGTGCGGTATCCCGCGAGCAGTAATCGGGGTGGAAAAAGACAAGGACGATGCAATATTCGAGGTGTCGAAGGCGATACGGCGTTTCCCGAATATCGAACTTGCTATACTACCTGCCGAATATCCGCAAGGCGCGGAGAAGATACTCGTCCGCAACGCAACGGGGCGTATCGTGAAAGAGGGTACACTCCCGATTGCATCAGGTGCAGTAGTAATAAATGTGTCAACCGCCGCGTTTTTAGAGAAATACTTCCGCACGGGTATGCCGCTGACATCAAAGCGTATTACAATAGACGGGAATATCGTAAATCGCCCTTGTAATGTGATTGTACCGATAGGTACGCAAATATCAGCGGTTATGAAATTCGCTAATCTGCGGAAAGACCCCGACAGAATACTACTTGGCGGACCTATGATGGGAGTATCGGCGTACAGTGTTGAGCAGTCGATAGGCAAGACGACAAACGCGGTATTGTTTTTCGAGGACAAGTCAAGCGGTGCAACGAAAAAGCGCGAACCTACCGCCTGTATTCGGTGCGGTCGTTGCGTATGGGCTTGCTCGATGAATCTAATGCCGACGGCACTTGAAAAGGCATACATCGCAAAGGACAAACCCGAACTACTGAAATTGCACATTTTGAACTGTATGGAATGTGGTGCTTGCTCGTTTGTATGCCCGGCGAAACGACCATTATCAGAAACAAACGCGTTGGCAAGAAACTATGTCAAATAATAAGGGGCAACGATTTTAGAAATGTATTTTGAAGAAAGTAAATGATGAGCGTTCAAAAGCAAGTCACAGTCACAGTCACATTTTATTTTCACAGACACGTTTCAAGCGATGCGTATCTATATAAACCTGAATTGGTCAACCCGATAAGGAGTATATGTTAAACGGGCAGTTGTTTTTGTAAAATCTACTCCTCAATAAAATAAAAAAAACTACTATTATAATAGAGGTAAAAATAAAATGGCAAAAAGAAGAAAACGCGTCAACGAGGTTGGCGAGGAAACCGAAATCGTTGAAACCGAACCCAAACATCGTGGTCGCCCGAAAAAAATAAAAGACGAAATCGAAATCGTAACCGAACCCAAACATCGTGGCCGTCCGAAAAAAATAAAGGACGAAATCGAAATTGAAATCGCAACCGAACCCAAACATCGTGGTCGTCCGAAAAAAATAAAGGACGTTACATCGGAAAACGCTGAACCCAAACATCGCGGTCGCCCCAAAAAGGAAAAGCCCCCCGTTGAAGAACGCGTAAAACGCAAATATACAAAAAAAGCGGATAAGATTGCGTTGCAGTTGGCGCAAGCCGAAACAACCCCGATTGAAATACTCACCGCGCAAGCCGCGTTTGTATCGGCTGTGTTACCCGAGGCGGCGGATAAGGTTAATCAGTTGGTGAACCGTGTCGAGAATGCCGTTCCCGAAAAGAAACGTATGGGTCGCCCCCCGAAAATTGCCGCGAAAGCCGTTGATACGGGTGCGGCAAGTGTTGTAAACGCGCCAATATATAGCGAGGAAGAAACCGCAAAGTCCGATAAAAAGGAAAATCCCGAAATAAAGGCACTCAAAAAGAAGTTATTCTACGAGCGCAAAAACGTACTGGTTGAAAAGGGCGCGACAGCAAATCGCGGCGCGGATACTCTAAGCAAAGAATATATCAAATTCCTTAACGCGGCGAAAACCGAGCGTAACGCAGTGAAGTATATTATCGCGGAGTTGGAGAAGAATGGCTTTGTTCCGTTTAACACGCACACCAAGTATTATTCGGGCGACAAGGTGTATGTGAACAATCGCGGCAAGGCAGTAGTAGCGGCTGTTATCGGGAAAAAGCCCGTTGACAGAGGCGTGTCAATACTCGCGGCGCATATCGACAGCCCCCGTATCGACCTTAAACAAGTACCGCTGTATGAGAGTGAAGGACTTGCATTGTTCAAGACCCATTACTATGGTGGGCTGAAAAAATATCAGTGGACTGCCGTACCGTTGTCGTTGCAAGGCACGGTTACCACAGCGAACGGGAATATTGATGTTAATATCGGCGAACTCGATACCGACCCCGTATTCGTAATAACCGACCTCCTCCCCCACCTGTCCCAAGAACAGGACAAACGGACAGGTAACCAACTGATAAAAGGCGAAGAACTGAATATTCTTACGGGTTCTGTGCCGTACCTTTATTCTGACGAAAAAGACGCGGTAAAACTGAATATCCTTAACCTGTTAAACATCAAATACGGGATAACGGAGGCGGATTTTATCAGCGCGGAATTATCGGCTGTACCTGCGTTTAAGGCACGCGAGGCAGGGCTTGACCGTTCATTTGTCGCGGGATACGGGCAAGACGACCGCGTATGCGCTTATATCGAACTCGCCGCGCTTATCAACGCGAGTAATGCAACCCCGGATTACACGGCAGTCGCCGTATTTGCGGATAAAGAGGAAACGGGTTCAAACGGTAACACGGGCTTGCAAGGCGCGTACTTGAAGAACTTTATTGCCGACCTCGGACGTTCGCTCGGCGCGGCGAATGCGCGTAGCATATTCGCGAACAGCCTTTGCTTATCCGCTGACGTAAACGCGGCATTCGACCCGACTTACCCCGATGTACTTGAAAAGAATAACGCGGTATACATCGGTAAAGGCGCGGCGGTTACGAAATTCACGGGCAGCCGCGGCAAGTACGGCACGTCCGACGCGTCCGCTGAAACAGTAGGGCGTATCCGCAAATTGTTCGATGAGAACGGCATAGTATGGCAGACAGGTGAACTCGGCAAAGTAGATAATGGCGGCGGCGGTACAGTAGCGCTGCACATTGCGGAACTTGACGTGGACACAATCGACATTGGCGTACCTGTATTGTCGATGCACTCGCCTTACGAGGTGACGGC
>JAISLG010000030.1 GCA_031260615.1 Oscillospiraceae bacterium
TTGGTTGCCTTATTTTCTCGGTAGTGTTCTTCGCCGTGTCGATTGCTATGCTGTTCGGTTACACAAAAGATTTATGGGGGATACTGTCGATAATAAACGCGCCGATTGCAGTCTATCCGTTGTTTGTACTGTTACGCTTGCAGAACGCGGAACAGACAGATATGGTAGAGGAATAAGTGCAAAGAATACACGGATAGCCCAACCGCCCCGACTTATAATCGGGGCAGTTGTGGTTTTTTATAAATTATCACTTAAAGTATTAGTCAAATTTTCCGTCTAAAAAGCCTGACGTGAATGAGGACGGGTTGGTTAATCTCGACGTGGTTTATATTCGCCGCGCCGTTGTGGGCTAATGTTGTGGGATAATTTATTTATTATTAAGTAAAGATTTATGATATACCGTATATACAAATACAAGGGCGGCGAATTGCCATATGAACTCGTGACTCGGCGCGGTATGAAAAATGTTCGTATCCGCGTTGTCAGCAAAAACGGGAATGTATACCCGTCCGTATCCTGCCCGAACCAATACCCACTCGGCAAGGTCGAAAAGGTAATCGGGGATAATCTCCCGATTATCCTCGCCACAATGGAAAACTTCCGTACCGCCGCCGAGCAAAAACCGCAACCGCCCCCCGTTGAGATAACCGACGGTATGAAACTCCGCCTTTTTGGGAAGGTTTTAACCGCCGCCATTGCCGATAACTTCCCTGAGGGGGATTATCCGCTCGAAAAGGACGGGTTATTGTTTTTCAGACGGAATATGGATTATATCGCCACGCTTAACCGATACCTTGCGGTTGAGGGGAGGCGTATTTTCGGTGGTTATTTTGAAAAATACCTTGCTGCCGCCAAATACAAAGGGGTCAAGCCTACATTGTCACTCCGCGTTATGAAAAGCCGTTGGGGGCATTGTAAGCACTACCCGGACGGGCGACTCGAAATTATGCTGAATATGGCTCTCGCAGGTGTGCCTGTTGAACTCGCCGAATATGTCGCCGCCCACGAGGTCGCTCACCTCTTTGTCCATAACCACTCGGACGAGTTCTATCGGTTCGGGGAAACATTGTACAAGGACTTCAAGAAAACTGACAGGTTGCTTAATAAAGGATATACCACCGATATGTGGGCAAGTGTGTCACGGTTTTGAAAGTAAATTAAAACAGAAGAAATTATGGATAATTCGATAAATCTTGCAGGGTTTGAATATGCGTTGAATTTATGCTCTGAATAAAACTCGCAACGTCTTTCATTGGTTTGTAAACGACTGTTTTTGACCCTCAATTTGTCACAATTTATTGTCAACTTTTTCAGAGTTTTTTCAAGTCATCAAGTCATCAATAACCTTGCGGATACAAGCCAGCATTAGTGGGTATGGTTTTGGCGAAACCATACCCACTACCTGCTGGCTTGTATCCGCAAGGTTATTTCCGTATCCTCGACATAATCTCATTGAACCTTGTTTCCACCGCACCATTGCCGCCCATTTCCTTATACACGGCATAGATTTCGCGAACCACGAGAATATCATTCAAAGTTGGGTCGCCGCCTTTATTCAGGCACCCCTCGATTTTGTCGAGCATTTTCGTAAGCCGATATTTATCGGCGGATATGGTGGATTTTTCGAGCAGTTCAAGCCGCCCCGTATTGTTTTCGATTTGCTTTTGGGTTTCGCCCCCCGTTTTGGCATTGTTCCCCGATGTAACTTTCAGCAGTACGAAGATTGCCACGTCCGCAACTAATGTAAATAAATCAGGCAGTGTGTTAATACCGTCCGTTGGGATTGTTGTAAAGTCCATTTGGTTTCCTTTCATTTTTCTAATAAGATAATACGAAAAGAGGGGAACGGTATGTATAGTTAAGTGCAATTCGGAGAAAATAACAGTGAGTAATTATGAGGTGCATTGATATGAAGTGTCTGAAAAACGGGGTTGTGCAATTTGACGGCAGTGCGTATATCGGCGGATATGCCAGTGCTGTCGGACCAAAGGAGAATGACGGGCGATACGGCGGCAAGTTCGATTACGCCGCCGACAGTACCGATTTTGGGGAAACGAGTTGGGAGAAATCCGAAACATTCCTCCAAAAAACCGCGTACAATATCGCAATGAACAAAGTCGGCGGCAAAGAGGGCAGTGACAACTGCGAAATATCCGTGCTGTTCGGCGGCGATTTGCTTAACCAATGCGCGGCAACGTCATTCACTATGCGCGATATTGATTTACCGTTCAGCGGAATATACGGGGCGTGTTCCACGTTCGCGCAAGGGTTGTTGTTGTCGGGAGTATACTTGTCTGCTGTTGACAAAACGGACGAACAACGTAATGTCAATGTCGCCGCACTCAGTTCCTCGCATTTTTGCACTGCGGAACGGCAATTCCGTTTCCCTCTCGGATACGGGGGACAACGTACCCCGACCGCGCAGTGGACGGCAACGGCGGCAGGTTGCGCGGTAATGTCAACAGGCATAATACCGCACGGCAACAAGAACAATATACACATCAACGGCGGCGCATTCGGAGCAGTACGCGATATGGCAATCAAGGACGTAAGCAATATGGGTGCGGCAATGGCATACGCGGCGTATGACAGTATCAAGAAATACTTTGGTGAGAGCAAAACCGCTCCCGACGATTACGACTATGTAGTGACAGGCGATTTAGGATTAGTAGGTGTTGGTATTATCAAGGAGTTGTTCACGCGTGACGGGGTGGACACAACAAACTTTGCGGATTGCGGCGAGATGATATACGACATTGCGACACAGGACGTACATTCGGGGGGGAGCGGTTGCGGTTGCTCGGCGGCGATAATGTGCGCGGAATTTTTCCCGAAACTCGAAAGCGGCGAATACACGCGCATACTGTTCGGGGGTACTGGTGCATTGCTATCCCCCGTGACGTCCGCGCAAGGGGAGAGTATCCCCGGAATATGCCACGTTGTGGACTTGGGGATAAAATGACTCGGGTACATTCCCAAATAATATATGGGTACAGATTAGATAAATATGGTAAACGTAATAATAGGTTTCCTGTCGGGCGTAACGGCATCAATGGGGCTTGGCGGCGGCTTTGTCCTGATAGTGTATTTGACGGCATTCACGGATATTGGACAACGCGAGGCAGGAGCAATCAATCTGATGTTTTTCTTACCCGTAGCGTTGCTGTCACTGATACTGCATTTTAAGAATAAGTTAGTGGATACAAAAGTAATCCCCGTGGTTGCGATATTCGGGGTAATCGGTATTGCAACGGGGTTCGGCTTAGCGTATGTTTTGCCCGAGGGGTATCTCCGCAAGGTATTCGCCGTGTTCTTGTTATTCGCGGGGGCGAACGAATTGTTCAGCAAGGCGGAACAGGCGGAACAGGCGGAATAAATAAAACAGACGAAATGTGTGGTTGCACTCACAAAGCGGACTT
>JAISLG010000067.1 GCA_031260615.1 Oscillospiraceae bacterium
AACCCGGGGGCAATCGCGTTTACGGTGATACCCTTGTCGCCGAGTTCCTTTGACGCGGTTTTCGTCATTGCAATCACCGCCGCTTTGGACGCGGAATAGTTTATTTGCCCCGCGTTCCCGTATAACCCTGCCACACTCGATATGTTTATAATACGACCGTTCCCCGCTTTCCGCATTACGGGAGCAACAAATTTAATCGTATTAAATACGCTTTTTTGGTTCACGGAGATTACACTGTCGTAGTTCTCCTCCGTCATTCGCATAAGCAGCCCGTCACGCGTAATCCCCGCGTTGTTGACAAGTACGTCAACGCCGCCAAAACTCGCCGCAACTGCCTTTATCAAATACTGCGACTCGGAATGGTCGGATACATTCGCGCCGAATGTCTTTACCTTGACCCCGTATTCCGCACAAGCCGCGACTGTTTCCGCACCGTTCTTGATTAGGACTTCATCGCTTAAATCATTGATTGCTATATCGAAACCCTCTTTCGCCAAGCGTATCGCTATTGCCGCGCCGATTCCGCGCGCCGCACCTGTTATGAGTGCAACTGCCATTGTTATTTATTCCCCTTTTTAATTTTTGATTTTAGTGACCGGAATATGCCTTTTTTATTTACAGTTGTTTTTGCGTTTTTGGTTCGCTCGAATGCTTCGAGAACATTCTCAATCGGGAATAAATCCTCGTTTTCATCGTCCTCATTGTCGTATCTGTCACCACCGTATCCGTTATATTCCTTGTCCGTTACAATTACGGGTTCGCCGATGTGCGCGAGCGGATTAAGTGCCAAATCCGCTTCGAGAAGTGCCTGTAACCGTATTTTTTCCGCCGCTTTGTCCTTGTCGTCTTTCATTGCGGTTACGTTCGCCGTTTGGAGCGTTTGCAAATACATTTCAATAAGGGAGATGTATTGCCTCCGCTTGTCGGGCGGCAACTTGCGGAATTTGTCCGTGTCTGCGGTTAGGTCGGGTTCATAAGGGCTTTCAAGTGGTTCGGCAGGTACTTCGGGTACTTCGGACACTTCGGGTTCTTCGGTTACTGTTTCTGTATCCGTTTCCGATACTTCGTGCGTATTTACCGTTTTGGTTTCGACATACGGTTCATTCACCGCCTCGGGAACGGGTATGACTGTTACGGTTTTCGTTTCGATAACGGGTTGCGCTGGTTCGGGTTCGGGTATTGTTTCCGTTTCCGCTGGTTCGGGTTCGGTTAGTATTTCCTGTTCGGGTTCGGATAGTGTTTCAGTTTCCGCCACTTGTTCGGGTTCGTCGGGTTTATCAGACAACAACGCCGTATCGGACAACGCTTCCGTATTATAATCATCGTCGTCACTCCAATCATCGGGAACATACACACGTTCACTTTTCTTCGGAGCGAATATCTGTGAACCGTTGAACGACAGGCTTGACGAATACACAGTTTCAGTATCTTTTTCGGGGGAGATAATTTTTGGTGGTTTCGGGGGAATATTTTTTTTCGGAACGGGTGGCGGCGGCGGTTTCGGAGGCGACTGATTCTCGGCTTTTCGTGCACGAATTACAGCCCTCGCTTCTTCAACCGAAAGGGATTTATATTTCACAGGAGCCTTTTCATTTACTTTCGCCGCCATATAAACAGTTCCCAAACAAGTTTATGACTAACAAACAGCAGTATATATGCCACGACAATTACCCGACAATACTGTCCACGATTGCCTGTGCGGAGCGTATTTCCTTGACGAGTCCCGCAATACCGCCGCACAAGAAACTGCCTTCTTTTTCGTCGCCGTCCTTAGCCGCCTTACGCAAGCCGCCGAGTGTAAGGGCTTCAAACTCGTCAGCCCAACCCTCTTTCGCACCTGTTTCGAGTTGTATGAGTTTCCGTGCGAATGCGGTTTTGACGCCGCGGCAAGGGTGCCCTGTCATACGCCCCGTCACGGCAATATCGGTGTCGCCCGCATTGATTACGAGTTTTTTATAATTCTCGTGGACGTTACATTCTTCGGCGGCGAGGAACACAGTACCGCACTGCACGCCGACCGCTCCGAGCGCGAGCGCGGCATTAAATCCGCGTTTGTCGGCGATACCGCCTGCCGCGATTACGGGTATTTTGACGGCATCGGCGACCATAGGGACGAGGCACATTGTAGTGATTTCACCGATATGACCGCCGCTTTCCGTACCCTCTCCGATTACGGCATCCGCGCCAGCCCGTTCCATACGCTTTGCAAGCGCAACGGACGGCACTACGGGGATTACTTTGACATTTGCGGATTTCCATTTTTCGATATATTTCCCGGGGTTACCCGCGCCCGTGGTAACGAACGCTACTTGTTCCTCGGCGCAGAGCGCGGCAATGTCCTCGGCGGTTGGCGACATCAGCATAACATTAACCCCGAACGGTTTATCCGTTAATTGCCGCGCTTTGTGTATTTCGGCGCGGACGTATTCAACGGGCGCGTTACCTGCGGCGATTATGCCTGCACCCCCGGCATTGCTTACTGCGGCGGCGAGTGCGCCGTCCGCTATCCACGCCATTCCACCCTGTATTATGGGCTTTTCTATACCGAGGAGTTCAGTGAGTTTCGTTTTCATATTTTATTTCCTGTTTTGAATTTGTATTACGTTCTTGTCTTGCCTTTTCGACCCGCGCTTAGGGATTGCATCGCCGCGTTCGTTCATAATTCAGATTTCAACGTCAATTCCGCCTTGTGCAATATCACATATTTCCCACAGTAAGTTGTCATTATTTATATTCTCAACAAAATTAAAAGGACGTGACTGCAAATCAACTGACCGTATATGGTCGGTTAATACATATCCCGTTGTTTTCGTGCCGTATAACTCAACGTGAACAGGATTATTTCGGTTGGTATGCGTTATTGGACAAATCAAGGTCATATTGCTTGTGCGCTTGTATGTTTTGTTGCTTACCACAATAACAGGTCTGTACCCCGCCTGTTCGTGTCCGCTTGTCGGGTCTAAATTCAATTTTATTATGTCGCCTTGCTTTACGTTCAATCTATAATTTCCTCCCCGACGGGTTTCATATCCAGCCATTCCCTGTCCTCGTCTGTCAACTCGTATGGTTCGCCGTCCCAGTCTTTTAGCCGCTCCGCAAGCGTAATATGTTTGCGAATCGGCACTCGGCTTATTATAAGCCTTTCACCGTCTATTTCTACGTTTAACCTTGTCTTTTCTTCAATTGGAAACCTTTCAAGAATAGATTTACTTAAACTCAAACCTATTTCAGTTCCCCAACGATTTGCAGTTGCAATCATAATACTCCCTCCCCTTCGTTCACACCTCAAATACAATCGCGCCATACGACAGCCCCGCGCCGAACCCCGTCAACGCTATTATATCGCCGCGCTTAAATCCGCCTATCGACTCCGATAATGCCACGGGTATGCAAGCACTCGATATATTACCATACTTGCCTACGTTTACGAATACCCGTTCCATCGGTATCCCTATCTTCTCAGCCGCTTTCTCAATTATCCGTATATTCGCTTGGTGCGGTATCAAAAGCGTAACATCGTCTGCCGTCTTGTTCGCTAACTTTAATGCCTCGTTCACCGAATACGGCATTATGTCAGCCGCGAATTTGTATACACCGCGCCCGTCCATTGTTATATACGGTTTCGTCTTGTTGTCATAGTTCACGGGACACTGTATGAACGCGTTCGTTATATCATCGCCCTGTGCGCCAAGATACGACTCGTATAACCCGTCCGATGCCTGTATAATTACCGCGCCCGCTCCGTCACCAAATAATACACAGGTGTTGCGGTCAGTGTAGTCCGTTTGGTTCGATAACTTCTCGCTTGCCGCTACAAGTATCGTCTTATATTTGCCTGTGCAAAGAAAACTCCGCGCTGTGTCAAGAGCGTATATAAATCCCGCACACGCCGCGCTGACATCAAACGCTCCGCACTTCGCGCCAATCTCCCGTTGTATCAAGCACGCTAACGACGGGTGAAAATAATCCGGCGTGGACGTGGACGCAATTATCAAGTCTATGTCCTCGGCTTTGATATTCGCGTTGCCCAGCGCAACCTTCGCCGCCGCCGCCCCCATTGTATGATTAAGCGCGTCCTTAGCATAATGCCGCACTTTTATCCCTGTCCGCGATACTATCCATTCGTCAGAGGTTCCTAAGGACTCGGGGAAATCCGCGTTCGCAAACGCAAACGGCGGTATGTGCGCACCGGCACCAAGTATTCTTATTCCTGTTCCCGTAACAAATTCCCCCTTGCAAATAAAACATATTCATTATATATTCTATACTAAAAGATATAATTGTCAAACCTACTGTCAGAAGGAGTTGTTTATAAAAATGAAAATATTGCTATTCGGAGGTCAGGGGAGTCAGTCCCCCGATATGTTCAAGGCGTTCCCAGAAGCCGAAGTATACAAAACCGCAAAGGAAATATTCGGGTTCGATGTGGTTGAAAAATATTCCGCAATGTCACTCGAAGAACTCGCCCTCACTGAAAACGCGCAACCCGCTATTCTCGCGTATCAACTCGCCGCGCTCGAAACATACAACCGCGAACACGGCGGTGAATACGGGGCAGTGGGAGGACATTCCCTTGGCGAATACGCGGCGGCGGTAGCGGCAAGCGTATTAACCGCCGCCGACGCGTTTCGGCTGATTAAAATACGCTCACGCGCTATGTCCGAAACCGCCGCTAAAATGCGTAAGGACGGGAACAGCGGAGTAATGTGCGCCGTGATTATGAAACCTACACATAATATAAATACACTACCCGAAAACATCTCCGCGCTCGCCGCAAATTATAACTCGCCAGACCAACTTGTCCTGTCAGGTTCGGAAACGGAAATCGCCGCCGCCGAAATTGCTCTCAAATCCGTGGATACCGTTAAACGCGCAGTACGGCTGAATACGGGCGGCGCGTTCCATACGCGTTATATGTCGGGTGCGGCTGACATATTCGCCGCGCAAGCAGAGGGGATACAGTTTAATGCCCCGACTCTCGACTTTTACTCCAATGTGACGGGCGGAAAAATAAATACCAACGGCGATACGCAACTGAATGTCGCGTACTTCGCAAAGCATATTACTTCGCCCGTGCGGTTCGTACAGGAAATTACTCAGGCAATCGCGGACGGGTACACCGAGTTCGATGAGATTACCCCGAAAGAAACTTTGACCGCCTTTGTAAAGAAAATTGCGAAGTAATTGTACAACAATGTGCTTTTCGCCATTGTGTATTAAAAACACAATGATACACCGCCCAGCCAACAACGGTTACGGTGACGTCTATATTGTATGGAGCGATGTCCGCATCGCCCCGAAACAGGAATTGCACCGACAACAACACGCGTTTAATCCTTTTTAGGCGTGTCCGATATGTATTGTCTGATATTTTAGATTTAACCTTTCACCAGAAAATTGTTAAAGAGTGGTTGAAAAAATTGCAAGGGTATTATATAATGACGAGTGTAATAAAATGCCTGAATTTTAGTTTGAAGGAGGGGAGTAGAAGATGCCAACGTTCTTTGCATACTTCGCCGATTTGCTTGCCAGTGTAAAAAATATTGTCTTTTCAATCGGCGTGTTTGAAATCTTTGAGATTGTTATACTGACACTCCTGACCTACTTCATTATCCGATTTATCCGCGACACACGCGCCGAACAACTTATCAAAGGTATTCTCGTGTTCGGGGTTATCCTACTCGTGTTCCGCTCCGCAAACTTCAAGGTTCTCAAACAACTGTCCGATATTCTGCTTAACGCGGGGCTTGTCGCCGTTGTAGTAATGTTCCAGCCCGAACTCCGCCGCGCCTTGGAACGTATGGGCAGAAGCGGCGCGGTTCGGCGTATCACTACCATTGAACAGTCGGGGGAACAGTTCTCCGTGTCCGTTATGATAAGCGAAGTGTGTTCCGCTTGCGAGTCGATGTCAAAGTCCGTTACTGGCGCACTTATTGTTATTGAACGGCGTACCAAACTCGGCGAGCAAATCGCTACGGGTACGGTTATTGACGCGCAACCCACCTCTATGCTGATTCGCAATATATTCTTTAAGAACTCCCCACTGCACGACGGAGCAATGATTATACGCGGCAACCGCGTTTACGCCGCAGGGTGCTTCCTCCCGAAACCGCAGAATGATGAGCGTATTCCGCGTGAACTCGGTACGCGCCACCGCGCCGCAGTCGGTATGTCCGAAATATCCGATTCTATCGTTATCGTTGTGTCCGAGGAAACAGGTAAAATATCCCTTGTCGAAAACGGCGATATTAAACGCGGCATTGACCGCGCCGATTTGGAAAAACGCCTGTCGAAACGCCTCGTTAAAGTAAATTTGAAAAAGCAACCTCAAAATAATAACTCCCCCTTACACGCCGAACACCAACTCCCCAAAAAAATGCCCAAACACAAACAGAACAAGCAAGTCATTTCCAAAACAGCCGACAATGCCGCCATAATCAACCCAAATAATAACGGGGGTGACGATGAATAAAATCAAACAAGTGGGGACATATCTGATTAAAAACCTGATGGCTCTCGTATTATCGTTTGCCATTGCCGTTGCCGTGTGGGTCGCCGTGTCGCTTAATATCTTCCCCGATGTCACGCGCCATATTACGAATGTACCCGTATCCGTGCCTGCGCCCACCACCACTATGCAGTCGAATAACCTTAAACTCTCCGCGCTGTCTGTTAAATCCGCAAACGTGGACATTATCGGGAAAAGATACGACATAGGCGCGCTCACCTCGGACGAACTCGTCACCGAACCCGACTTGTCCGATATATTACAGCCAGGTAATCACACTGTGCCGCTTATCGTAAAATACGTTGACTCCGCGAAAAAAGACAAGGAATTAACATTGCAATCGAAAACATACATTGATGTCACGATAATCAAGATTACCTCCAAAACGCTCGATATTCTCCCCGACACCGAACACCTCAAAGCCGCTAACGGGTTTGTTATTAACGCGGCGAGAACAGTTGTCGCCCCCGCGTCTGTTACCATTTCGGGCAACGAAGAACTTATCAACTCTATAAAAAAAGTAATAGCCGTACCCTCCGCCGGTACAGAACCACTCTCGGAAAATGTGGATTTGTCCGCTAAATTGGAGTATTACGGGGCGAACAATTCGCTGATTGCCGATACAACGGGGTTGAGTGTGAATGCCCAGTATTTTCTGGTGAACGTCACCGTCGCTCCCGAAACTGTTACGCGGTCTTACCCCGTTAATATCGACATAAATCCGCCGCAAGGTTTCTCAAACTTCAACTCTACCTCCCTCACTTGGCGTATCAAAGCCGAACCCTCCGAGATACTCATTTCGGGTCCGAAAGCCGATATTGATAACTTCTCGATTGCGTTCCCACCCGTTTCGCTCACCGAGATTACCTACCCGAACCTTAAAAATGGGTTGACCTATAATATCAAAAGTATTGAATTGCCCGAAGGGTACGAGAATGTGTCGGGGTACGACACCATATCGCTTAAATTCGAGAACACGTCCGATTACGTCAGCAACCCTATCTACCTCACCGCCGACAATATCAGTATCGGGTCGTCGCCTAAAAATATCATCGCGACAATACCAAGCCAAAAAATACTCGTGAATGTCGTGGGTCCCGTTACCGATGCAATGCTACTCACCCCCGACGACATTTCGCTCACCGTCAACCTTAGCGGCGGCGATTACTCCGAGGGTATGGTTACGCTTAACGCGGCGTATAAAATTAACGGGGTGTCTGTTCCTTGCTGGCTTGATGGGATACCAAAAGTTAAAGTAAACTTGAAACTAATTTAGTTAAGACATCACCACAATACACTTACCAAACCTAATGTAAGGAAAATAAAAATGCAGGACAAATCCACCACCCAAATTGCGTTCCGACTTAACGGCAAGGATATATCATTCAAAACGTCGATGAACCGCGAGGATTCCGAACGGATACGCAATAAATTTGCGTCTAATTTCCCGAAAGTCGCGCAGATGGTTGAACAATCCCCGAAAAAATATTATGGGGATTTCGGCGCGTTGCTTATGACCGCCGTCGAGATTATTGAGTTTGAGGTTGGGCGGTATAATGATACCGACAAGCACCTCGGCGAACTCGAAAACGACCTGAAACGCATTGCCCCCGAATATGCCGAAAAATTCGAGAACGAACGGCGTAAATTGGAGGAGGATTTCGACATTGCCGCTAAACGCGCACAAGAGGAGCGCGACTCGCAAATTAAATTGCTCACCGAGGACTTCGAGCGTAAAGAATCGGATTACAAGGACCGCCTTACGGATTTGGGGCGGAAACTTTCCGAAACTGAAACCGCGTTTGAGAAGTTAAAACAGGATAATGCACTCACGAACACCGATATGTCAAAGGCGAGGGAGGCGCACGCCGAGTTAAAGTCTAAGTCGGATAATTTGCAGCGCGAACTCGTCGGGGCAAAGACGGAGGCGGATTCCACCGCTGCCGCGCTTAAATTGTTGCAAGAAAATGTCGAAAAGAAAATTGAGGACGAGAAAACTAAACTCGCGGACGAACTTAATACCCGTCATTTGAGAGAACGGTCGGATTTGACAAAGGAAGTCGCCGAATTAACAGGGCGAATTTCCGCCGTTACGTCCGAAAATGCCGCGCTTAATACGGCGCGTGCCGCGTTGTTGTCGGAACAACAGAACTTTATTGCACAGCAAAATACAAAATACACGGATTTACTGAACAAATTAACGGGCGAAAAGGCGGCGTTTGTCGAGAAAACTGAGTCGGATATTGCGCTCGACCGCGAACGATTCGCAAAAGAATTAGCCGAAAAACAGGTAACTGTCGAGATTGCCATTCAAAAGACGAATGAA
>JAISLG010000011.1 GCA_031260615.1 Oscillospiraceae bacterium
CACTGTCGGACGAACGGAGCATACCCGATAATATGTACCCCGAAAACTTCCGCGCGGAAAAAGGGTATCGTTCATTCGGCGCAATTATATATGTAACTGAACGGTATCAGTTAGGCAACGCATTACGACCGCACGCGCTTGCGTTGCCCGAAAAACCGTATTATACCGCCTCGTTCGGGAATGTGGAAGAAACATATATAATCGCGGCGACAAAGGGCAAAGCGACTATAATGTCACTCCGCACGCACGCGATATACACCGTTCAAACAGACGGAATAATCGGCGCGGTAAGTCACATAGATAATGAAATATCCCCGGCTTTGACATTAGCAACCACGGACGGCAAAGCATATATATTTGACGGGTATTCATTTCAGTTGAAATACACGGTCGACACGGGTAAAGCCAATTGCTCCGCGTTCGCGGATGTGTATGCGATATTCGCGGACAATATCGGTACAGTCGCGATTAACACGGCGACAGGCAAGGAAATTGACACTGCGCTTGCCCTTGACGGCAGTGTGGTAACCGATACCAATACGCGCCGCATATCGCAAGATTACTATGTTAAACTTACGGGTAACACCGAAAACGCCGATATAAGCGGCGAACGCGTGTTGATACTCTACAAGCGGACACGGGACGGGTTATCGGAGATTGCGCGGTTGCCGCTCGACGACAAATATAATGCCGTGACACTCGATAATTTTTACGCGGACAAGGAAGTAATAATTTTGCCGTCACGGTATAATGACGGCGTTTCGGTTATTGATAAAATTACCGTTTTCGGTTATACTGAACAGGCGGGGTTTGCGGAGTCAGCAAGCGGAGCAAAAATATTCTATGATGCCGATTTTACGGACTTGCGGTGCGCGAGGTTGTATGGGAATAAGTATATTTATATGCACTAACAATGCACTAACAAAAACACTAAAAGGAATGGAAAATGGCAAAGTCAAAAAGCATTACAAAGACCATAGGGAGCGTGGACAATGGCGGAGCGGCCGCTGATGTCAAGGCTGAAAAAATGAAAGCTCTGAAAGCGGCGATGTCCGATATTGAAAAGCAATACGGCAGCGGAGCGGTAATGTTCCTTTCAGGGGATAAGGCGGCGAGAATGAATATAGAATCCAGCCCGACGGGTTCACTTACGCTTGATTTAGCGTTAGGTGTCGGCGGTTTACCGAAAGGGCGTATTATCGAGGTGTTCGGAGCGGAGAGCGGTGGCAAGACAACCGTTGCGTTACACGCGGTTGCCGAGTCGCAAAAACGTGGCGGCATAGCGGCGTTTATTGACGTTGAGCACGCGCTTGACCCGCAATATGCCAAGAAACTCGGTTGTGACGTGGATAACCTCCTTGTGTCCCAACCCGAAAGCGGCGAACAGGCACTCGAAATAATGGAGAAGTTGGCTCGTTCTGGCGCAGTGGACGTGATTGTACTTGACAGTGTTGCCGCGATTGTCACCGTTACCGAAATCGAGGGTAATATGGGTGACAGTTTTATGGGAGTACAAGCGCGGCTTATGTCACAGGCACTACGCAAACTCACCTCGGTAATATCCAAAACGAATACGATTGCGATATTCATAAACCAAGTCCGCGCGAACATATCAATGTACGGTCCTGCCGAAACCACCCCGGGCGGCAAGGCACTCAAATTCTACTCGTCCGTGCGTATTAAGGTTGACAAAACGTCCGACCAAATCAAAGAGGGCACAGAGATTATCGGGGTACGGACGAAGGTCAAAATAGTCAAGAACAAGGTTGCGCCGCCGTTCCGTACCGCCGAATTTGATATGATATTCGGGAAGGGCATATCCAAGACGGGTGAGATACTAGACCTTGCCGTGAACCTCGGTATATGCCGAAAGAGCGGAGCATATTTTTATTACGGCGAGGAGAAGTTGGGTCAAGGACGCGAGAACGCAAAGCAATTCCTGATTGACACCCCCGAAGTATCCCTTGAAATAGAAAACAAGATACGCGCGAAATCCGCCGAACTTAATTTTGATGATGATGATTTGAAAGAGGAAGTCCTTGAAACGGCGAGAGTCGGCGGCGGCATAGAAACCAACAGCAATTTAGACGCGTTTGACATAGACGAGTTGTAAGGTGCATTGGTATGAAGAAAAAGTCCAAAAAGAACCGCATATTTTTGTTGCTCGGCTGTTTAATGACGGTATTCGCCGCCGCGTTTGTAATGTACTCGCTCGAAAACCCCGAGGCGGCATTAAACGGGGATAACGAGGTTACGCGGCTGATGTACAGTATGTATTTAGCGGTTAATGCCGCTATGTTTGTATTGTTTGCGGTTACGAAGCCGAGTGACGGGAAGTGAATGTTGTCCATTGCCCATATCGGTTTTCGCCCCAAACAATGTATGGGCGACATTCTACCACCCGAAATGCAGTAATACAGGCAATGTCAAGCAAAAGCGGCAAGCAAAAGCGGCAAGCAAATAAATGAGGGAAAAACAAGCAAATGCGAAACAATGGTCGGTTCACGGAACAGGACAGTATTGAGGCTCGGCGTAGACGTGCCGAACGCCGCCGCCAAGACAATGACGATATGCGGAAACTGAAAAGCCGCAACTGGCTAATCGGTGGTGTTGCCATACTTGCGGCACTTGCGTTTATGTACTTCGGCAAGTAAACTAAAAGGACAAAATAAACAATAGTATGAAAGAAGCGTTAATAGCATTGTTTATGTCGA
>JAISLG010000117.1 GCA_031260615.1 Oscillospiraceae bacterium
TCGGGTTATCGCTGTCCGACATATTCACCATTAAAAGCATATTCGACTTTGACGCCGCACAAAATACGCGACTCACCGATAACCTTAAAAAACAGGCTGGATTGGACGTATACGCGTTGCTCAGCAAAGGCGAGGGCAAACTCGGCGTAATACCATTTGCTGAAATATATGCCGCGCTTAACAAAACTGCCGAAGATAACAAATACGACAAGGACGACTACAATCTGCGTGTGCTTCACTACGCGACGGATACGGGGTTGATGGCTATGTATACTGTGCTTGGGATTTTGGACGGGCTCATTAACAGGTAATACAGGTAAACTAATGTTGGAAAGCAAATCGAAAATGTGGGTTGTATATGCGTTGCTGTCCGCGCTTTTCGCGGCTTTGACTTCGATATTCGCAAAAGTCGGCATCGAAAATGTTAATTCAAACTTGGCAACGGCAATCCGTACGGTTGTTGTACTGGTAATGGCGTGGGGAATAGTATTCCTCACGGGCAAGCAAGGCGGCTTATCCGACATTGGCAATAAAAGTTGGTTATTCTTGATATTGTCGGGGACGGCTACGGGATTGTCGTGGCTGTTCTATTACAAGGCACTGCAACTCGGCGATGCCTCAAAAGTAATCCCCGTTGACAAGTTCAGTGTGGTTATAAGTATTGTTTTGGCGTTTGTAATACTCGGCGAAACTCTGACCGCAAAGACAATAATCGGAGGTGTTTTTATCACGCTCGGTACGTTTGTATTGATATTGTGACGGGTAAAAATGATATAAAAAAATTGCAAGTGTGTTTTTATGTCAAGCATTGCTGTATGCAATACTTTGTCGTGTTCCCGAAAATAAACGCGGAGAAGATACGGGATAAAAACAAACAATAAAAATTATACAATTCCGATACATTCGGGCGAATATCGCACATAAAGTAGTGACGTTGAGGTAAATTTGATTATGAATACAGGTTCTAAAACTAAATATGATAAACTACGACATTGCAGTAATCGGCGCGGGACACGCGGGTTGCGAGGCAGCCATAGCCGCCGCGAAAATTGGCTGCCACTCCCCTACCCCACTTACCATAGCGGTGTTTACACTATCCTGTGATATTATCGCGAATATGCCGTGCAATCCGTCAATCGGCGGCTCGGCAAAGGGGCAGATTGTTCGCGAAATAGATGCACTCGGCGGTGTAATGGGCAAAGCCGCCGACGAAACGGGGTTGTTATTCCGCGTACTCGGACAGAGTAAAGGCGCGGCGGTTCGCGCATTACGCGTGCAGAGTGATCGCGCAATGTATCATTTGTATATGAAGTCCGAACTCGAAAATACCGATAACCTGTATATTATCCAAAACGAGGTCACGGGGATTACGCGGAATTCTGAAAATGACGGTTTTATACTCTACACAAACATTAAACAGCAGTATAATGTACGCAAGGTTATTATCGCCGCCGGGACTTACCTTAATTCGCTTATACACATTGGGGAAACATCATACAATTCCGCCGCTGACGGTATGCACTCAGCAAATTTTTTAACACAGAGTTTGACACAATTAGGGGTACAAACGCGCCGTTTCAAAACGGGTACGCCTGCGCGCGTGCATAAGCGTTCGATTGATTTTGACATACTCGAAAAGCAGTATGGCGATACGGATTGCGAGAAATTTGCGTTTGACGACGACCGATACGCGGAGAACAAAATATGCTGTCACATTACGCATACCAATGCTATAACCCACGATATTATACGCGAGAATTTACACCGTTCGCCACTATACGCGGGGCGGATTGAAGGGGTCGGACCGCGGTATTGCCCGTCTATCGAGGACAAAGTAGTACGGTTCGCGGACAAGGAACGGCACCAATTATTCATCGAACCTTGCGGACTTCGGACTACCGAATATTATTTACAGGGTATGTCCTCGTCACTTCCGCTCGATGTGCAATACGCGTTTTTGCGGACGATAAAGGGGCTTGAAAATGTCGAGGTGATACGCCCCGCGTATGCAATCGAATATGATTGCGCCGACCCGTTACAGTTATACCCGAGATTAGAGTTTAAGGGTGTTTCGGGGCTGTTCGGGGCAGGTCAATTTATCGGAACTTCGGGGTATGAGGAGGCGGCAGGTTTGGGGTTGCTTGCTGGGATAAACGCGGCACTTACCGCGCTCGGGAAATCGCCGCTGATATTACCGCGCGTGTCGTCATACATCGGTACATTAGCGGACGATTTGTCGCTGAAAGGGACTGCTGAACCGTATCGTATGCTTACGGCGCGGAGCGAATATCGGTTGCTGATTCGCTCGGATAACGCGACCGACCGATTATCGGGAATCGGTCGCGAAATCGGGTTGTTACCCGATTCGAGGTATATGTATTACACAATGCAACGGGCGCGTATTGATGCGGAAAAGGCGCGTTTATTACGGGAGAAAACGGACGGTAAATCATTACACGAGTTATTAAAACGCCCCGAAAACACATACAATAATTTGCATTGCGGCGACTTGACAAAAAAAGACGCGTTAAAATGTGAAATCGAGATTAAATACGAGCCGTACGAGATATTGGCGCGAAAACAAGCGGCTAAAACGGAGAATTCCCTTGACAAAATAAAAATACCGCCCGACACGGACTACACGCAAATACGGGGGTTACGGACAGAGGCTATACAGAAATTAGCGAAAGTAAAACCCCTTGACATTGCCTCGGCGGCGCGGATTAGCGGCGTGAATCCGGCGGATATTACCGTGTTGATTGTGTGGGTGAAGAAAAGAAATAGTAATTAAATCTAAAATAAATAACAAAATATAATTATTAAATAAATATGAAACATTTAGTTGACCTTGCGGACGTATCCGACCGAGAAATATCGGATATGTTGAATTTATCCGCATATATATCCCGAAACCCCGAGTATTACAACCAAGCCGCGGCGGGGAAAATAATGGCGGCGTTATTTTACGAGCCGTCAACACGCACACAAAATTCATTTAAGTCGGCAATAATGCGGCTCGGCGGCGGCGTAATCGGATTTGATAATCCCGATATATCGTCCGTAAAAAAGGGTGAAAGTCTCAAAGATACCATAAATATGTTTTCGTCTTATTCGGATATTATCGTAATGCGGCATTTTGAGTCGGGTATTGCCGCAAAAGCCGCCGAATTCAGTTCCGTTCCGTTCGTAAACGCGGGTGACGGAGGAAATTTACATCCCACCCAAACTCTCACCGATTTGACAACTTTATTCGTTGAAAAACGCCTTGATAACCTCAAAATCGGGA
>JAISLG010000118.1 GCA_031260615.1 Oscillospiraceae bacterium
ATCGGCTCAGTGTCCGCAAATAACGATACAATTTATAATATATCCGCCATTGACTCGGAAAAAAAGGTTATCCTCGCGGACAGCAAAAACTCCGCGCCGGGTACGCTGTACACTTTCCAGAATGATTTTACGGGGCTGTCTGACAATATATACATATCATCGCCCTACCTCATAACCGCCTCCGCAAATTCCGATTCCTCCGCGCCCAAAACCGAATACGTCACCGCGTTTATCAAATCCGTTAATACGCCCGCGGGTAAAATACTCCTCTCACTCGAAACCTACGCGGTTTTCCCCGATTCTCCCGACAGCAAAACCGATAAGGGTATCGGTTACGTCCTCACCGACGGTAATGGCACAGAATACAGCGTAATCGACACCGGGCTTGTCGCCGCCGTACTCACCGATAACTCCCAAATATCCGCGAAATCCGCCGACGAAATGTACGGAGCAAAAAGTGGTTTGACTTACGATATGGGCAGATTTATCTGCGCCGTATCGGATGTTTCAAAATCTAACCTCAAAGTTGTCGCTTATTATGACGAAAATAATATATCCTCCGATGTGTTCCGTACGCTCTTGATTCCGACCCTGTTAATGCTCATTGTATGGTTAATCGGAACGGTTGTGTTGTTCGTGCTGATACACAAATTCACCGAGCCGCTTAACAAAATATCCGCCGATATTGCCTCCGTTACCGAAAACGATACCACAAAAATTGACATAGCGAAAAAGACAATATCACCGTTCTCTGACTTCAACGACATTTACGATTTAGTCCGCGCATTGTTTAACTCAAACCTCGCCGATGTTGAATTTTATAAGGCATCTACCGTTCTTTTGGGTAATGTACTGTTCGACTATTCGATACGCGATGAGCGGATATTCGTGTCCGACAACTACACGGATATATTCACGCCGTTATCGGAAAACGCAACACTTTTCGGGGAAAAGTTCATTGCGGGAGCAATGGACGCGGAAACCGCAAAGACGTTCACAATGGAAATGTCCGACCTCCTCAAAAACCCAAAAACGGAAAAATATTCCTCCGAGTATATGATAACTGACAAATTCGGCGAACAGATTTGGATATCCGTAACCGCTATGGAAGTCGCCGACCGACACGGGGAAAAACAGCGTATTATCGGTGTAATCTCCGACATCACCGAAGAAAAATTGTTGCGTATGAACCTCGAAAAGCGGATAAATATCGATTTCCTGTCGGGGCTGTACAACCGCGCAACTTTCCTGTCTATACTAAAAAAAGAACTCGAACAGCGTAGTTACAAAAAACTTGCGATTATATTCATAGACGTGGACGACTTCAAATTTATCAACGACCGATATTCGCACGCGGCTGGGGACGGCGTAATCAAGCACGTTGCTGGGGTACTCTCGGACAGCGTAGGCAAGTCAGGGTTCTGCGGACGATTCGGCGGCGACGAATTTGTCGTGTGTATCACGGACAGCGATGTTGTGACGGACATCGAACAATTCGCCTATGAGTTAATCCAAAAATACGCCAAGGGGTATCTCCTCGAAGAGTTCGGCGTAACCATTAAAATTAAAACCTCGATGGGTATATCCATATCTCCGCAACACGGCAAGACCCCCGAATTACTCGTGTCGCGCGCGGACGAGGCAATGTACTTTGTAAAGAAACACGGCAAAAGCAATTACCACCTGTATGTCCTGTAATTGCGGACTGTAAAAATGAGAAAAACAAAGATTATCGTATTTTGCAACCAAAAGGGCGGCGTTGGTAAAACGTCGATATGCGCGGGAGTTGCCGGGTGCTTGAATGCGCTCGGTAAGGTTGTCCTCGCCATTGACCTCGACCCGCAAGGAAATTTGGGGTATTCGCTCGGCGCGGATATGGAACACCCATACTCTACACACACTGCATTGACGGGGAAAGTTGACCTTTACGATGCGGTTCAGCATACGGATACTTGTGACTGCGTAATCTCAGATTTGGAATTGTCGAACGCCGAAAACGAAATAGGTAACGCAATCGGACGTGAAATGATACTCAAAGAGCAACTCGACCACTTCGCGTATGAATACGACTATGTACTGCTCGACACTCCACCCGCAATAAATTTACTTACAATAAACGCGTTCACGGCGGCGGATTGGGTAATTGTCCCTATGCTCCCCGAGGTGCTTTGTATGCTCGGTGTGCGGCAACTGTTTGAAACGGTCGGTATGGTAAATGAACATTACAACCGCCGTCTTGAAGTGCGCGGTATTGTGCTGAACAAGTACAACCACCGCTTGAAACTGACTACGGAGATGAAAGAACTCGCGGAACTCGCCGCGAATCAATACGGAGCGGAAGTATTCAAGACGACTATTACGCAGGGGATAGCCATTGCCGAGGCACCCGCACACGGTATGACTATATACGATTACGCGCCGAAATCCACCGCCGCGTCCGAGATGATGCAACTTACATACGAGATTGTCGGTGCGCCCTCGTCTATCCCGAAACGACCGCTGTCGAAAAAGGGATTTAAGTTGAAACGGTGATTACACAAAAAATATCTGATGGCTTTTTCCCGTCAGATATTTTTTTTTGTGTGGGTAATTTATTATGTTGCCCGTATTCACTTCTTATCCCCGTCACGTTCGCGCACAATAATCTTAATCGGTGTACCAACCAATTCAAACGCCTCGCGGAAACGGTTTTCGATATACCGCCGATACGAGAAGTGGAACAACTCCTCGCTGTTGCAGAACAATACGAATGTCGGCGGATTAGTCTGCGCCTGTGTTGCGTAATACACTTTTAACCGTTGTCCGAGGTGCGCGGGGGGCGGAGTCTGTTTCACCGCCGCCGCTAATGCCTCGTTTAATAACCCTGTTGTTATGCGGCGCGAACACTGCGCGTACACGTTCGTTACCGTCTTGAACAGGTCGGTCAACCGTTGCTTTTTCAGCGCGGATATGAAAACGAACGGTACATAAGACATAAACGCGTAGTCCTTCGTCAGTTCTTTCCGCATCTTGTCCATTGTATCGCCCTGTTTCTCGAAACTGTCCCACTTATTTATCGCGATAACGGACGGTTTCCCGTGTTCGTGCGCGTACCCGGCAATTTTACCGTCCTGTTCCGTGAAACCCTCGTTTACATCGAGCATTATCACGCAAACGTCAGACTTATCAACCGCCGTCAGCGCGCGGATTACACTGTACTTCTCGATCTCAATTTGGTTGTTCCCCGGGGTGCCGTCATATTTTATGTTCTTGAATTTGTTCTTTTTCCGTATGCCTGCCGTGTCCGTGAGGATATACGATGCGCCGTCAACCTCGACAAGTGCGTCCGCACTATCACGGGTAGTCCCCGCAACATTCGACACTATCATACGCTCCTCGCCGAGCAACGCGTTGATTAACGTGGATTTGCCCACGTTCGGTTTTCCGATAACCGCCACGCGTAGTACCTTGTTGCCGTTCTCGTCCGTTATCTCGTCCGTGTCGATGTCCATCGGGAAGGTTTTCGTAACCTCGTCAAGCAAATCCCCTGTGCCGTGCCCGTGGTTCGCGGATAACGGGTACGGGTCGCCGAGCCCTAACGAATAAAACTCATAGAGTTCGGGCGGTGTACTGTTTATCCCCGTTGCATCGCATTTGTTCACCGCGAGTATAACCTGCTTGTTCGCGCGGAGTAACATATTTGCAATTTCTTTGTCGTCCGCGGTTACGCCGCTTTTGAGGTCGCACAAAAATATCACAACCTCCGCTTCGTTTATCGCGGCGGTTACTTGCTTACGGATATGCGACAACACAAATGCGGACGAGTTATCGTCCGTGCCTTTGTTATCGGTGCTGTCCTTGGAATAATCCAAGCCCCCCGTGTCTATCAGCGTAAATGTTTTCCCCGTCCACTCGACTTCACCGTATAATCGGTCGCGCGTTACCCCGGGGCTGTCGTGGACTATTGCTTGCCGCGCCCCCGTCAGTTTGTTGAACAGCGAGGACTTACCAACATTCGGTCGCCCCACGATTGCCGCAGTATTTAACATTCAAATTCCGTTCGTATATTAGTGATTTTTGTTCACGAAAGAATACGTCCTTCGTGTTATCGTAGTTTCTGTCCGAGCCATATATCCGCCGTCGTTAGCGCATTGCTGAACCCCGTGCGTGTAACTTTCTGCTCCGTGAATTTAATACTCCCGTCCGCGCATTCCACGAGTTGGACTTCGAGAGTTTCGGGGACAGTTATGTCCGTTACCTCGTCTTTTTTCTCTTTGTTCTCGCTTTTTACGGTCTTTTCTGATTGGATTTTTATATAGCAGATATATCCCGTTGACGGTTCCCCGTAAAATATCTCATTTCCCTTTCGGAGTAACGGGCGATTCTTGTATGAGAGTTCGTTCATTGCTTTTCTCCTTTATTTTTTGTATTCATTCTGTCCACTAATTTTTGCACGCCGTGCGCGTATAGTTCAAAAACGGTATTATCGCGGAGGGAGTCCACATATACAGCGGAGTCAAAGAATATCTTCGCGTTGATACGGTTGTCGTTTGACGTTTGTAGCAGATTCCGCGCGGATACAGTTGTCCCGAATTGGGTGATGTATTCTTCAACGCTGTCTTTTTCGGCTGTGTGATACAACAGCAAAAACCATACATTGCTGTCGGACGTTTCATCGGATAAGCCTAATTCAACGGAGGGTTTCACACGATACGCGGACACGTTTACTTTCTTGTTTTCGGTGAGTAACGCGGTTATTTTCCGTGCGAACGCCGACCGCGCCATACCCTGCGGAACGGGCAAACGGAATACGATTACTCCGACAGGCGACATTGGCACGGACTTGCGTAATTTTTCGCTGTCACGCATAAATGCGCGTTCGTTGTACAACCCCGTCATCTCGTCCGTGTAGATTATTTTTTCGTAGTTTTCGATTTTCACGTTTAGTATTTTCACGCGGATAAGTATAACCGCCGCCGTGAGTATCGCCGCCGTGAACGACACTATCATTACCGTGACAAGGGCTTGCGCTGTTTCGGCTTGCTTGTGGTAGTAAATCTCCGCATCACTGGCTACCATATCCGCCGCCGTATAAAATGCCTCGCCCGTTTTAATAAGCCTTGTCCGCAATTCGGTAATATGCACTTGTTTTTCGGCTTCGACAGCAATCTTGTCCTTGTTTTTGGGTGTTCCCATTGTCAACGTATCGGCATCGGGTATATCCTCAACAATTACACTGCCGACACCCGTTTCAAGGCGCAACTCCGAAATAACAATACACAGGGTAGTATACACCTTTTTGAGTTCGTCCGCATCAACTCGAAAACTGCCGTCTTTAATCTTAACAAGGCTATACCGACTCCCCCCGTCATTAAGTTCGTTAATTACATCGCCCAAACTCACAATAAGGTCAGGATTATTGTAGGAGTCGCCGTTCAACTCACGCGTAACAAGCAACTGACCACCGCCCCTTACTCGCCCCGTGTACATTACAACACGTCCAACATCGTCAACATTACGCAAATAGTACAGTGACAACACACCCGACACGACAGTTATTACGATGAGTACAATCGCCGAAATTTGTACGGCGATTTTGCGCTTTTTACTACTTTGCAATGCCGTACTCCTTTCCATACATACACAACATACCTAAATTCCCAAAAGGAACGAATGGGAACGTGTTATTCCCTATGCTACATTTTTTCGGATATGCCGTGTATTTTTGTAGCACTCCCAGTCTTAGGGTCGAACTCGCAGATTGCGCCGTTCAGGTAGGGCGCACCCCGTTTGTACAGATTCCGCGTGAACGAGTATGCTTTGAAACGCGGCAGAATTGCCTCCTCGTCCAAGCCTAATATACTGTCGGTTACACCCGTCATACCGAGGTCGGTTATATAAGCAGTACCCTTTTTTATTTGCGCGTCCGCCGTGCGAATATGGGTGTGTGTGCCGACACAGGCTGTGACACGCCCCGATATGTGGAATTGCATTGCCTTTTTTTCGGCGGTTGCCTCGGCGTGGAAGTCGACGAATATGTTTT
>JAISLG010000123.1 GCA_031260615.1 Oscillospiraceae bacterium
ATAACAACACGGTGCAAGCCATATCGCGGACATACCCGGCAACACACTCTCCGCAATATCGAGTGCAAACCCACAAAACGCCCCAAACCCCAATGCAAAGAATTCATTCTCTCTCGAAGCGACAGCAGTACACAGCGGTATTAGGAGTAGTGGTTGAAAACCGCCGCGAAAGAATCCGCCTACCATAACCCCATACAAGACAAGGGCGGTAAAAATATAGAGGGCAAAGCGTATAATTCGTTTTTTCATAGTTCACCTTGGTTGTGCCTATGTGTCAAGCGTGTGCGGGTATATGTCGTGACGGTACGGGTGTGCGGTTAATGCAGTCAAGTAATATCCGTTTTACGTCCATACCACGCGCCTCCGGTTTAAGTTCGAGGCGGTGCGTGAGGACAGGTATTACAATGTTCACCGCGTCCTCTGGGATTACATAGTTTCGTCCGCTCATAAATGCAACTGCCTGTGCCGCGCGCATTAAGAGTATCCCCGCGCGTGGTGAGCAACCAAGTTTTACTGCCTTGTGTTCGCGCGTGTTGCGTACTATTGATACAATATATGCCGCGACGGATTCATCGACGGTTACGGCATTTGCGCGTTTGATGTAGTCGCGTATTGTCGGTGCGTCGGTTACGGCGGATATGCGGTTCATCGGGTCTGTGCCGCGCCGCGCCGATACAAGGGAGGTTTCCTCCTCGTAGGACGGATACCCGATTGACAATCGCATAAGAAATCTGTCGAGTTGCGCCTCGGGGAGCGGATATGTTCCGATATAGCCTAACTCATTTTGGGTAGCGATTACCATAAACGGTTCGGGGAGCGGTATTGTATTCCCGTCCGCCGATATTTTCCGTTCCTCCATCGCTTCCAACAAAGCGGATTGCGTTTTCGGGGGTGTACGGTTTATCTCGTCGGCAAGGAAGATATTACAGCGGAGTAACCCGTCCTTGTATTCAAAAACGCCTTTGTCTTTATTCCACATTGAAAACCCCGTGAGGTCGCTCGCCATAACATCGGGTGTGAATTGCGCGCGTCGCATATCAAGTCCTGTTGCTTTACCGAGGGCATTGGCAAGGGTAGTTTTACCAACACCTGGCACATCCTCAATTAAGACGTGACCCCCTGCGAGGAGCGATGCAAGTGTAAGGTAAATTACGTCACGCTTGCCGTAAATTACCTTTTCGATTTCTGTGACGATACTTTGTATTTCGGGTATCAGTTTCAAGTTGTGAACTTCCTTTTGACAGTAAATAAATACTTTTTAATAATAATACATACAAGCCTAAAAGTCAAACGCCCACGCGGATTTTTTTAATCCGCGTGGGCGTCTGGCATTTTGTTGATTACTGATTAGTTGTTACTGGACAATGGGAAGGGCATTGAGGTTATTATTCTCGGTGGTATCGGGGAGGGATTTAAGGTATTCCGTACCGCTGCGTTTAGCGATACCAACGCCTGTGATACCGCCTTGACGGGCGAGGTTGACAGCCGAGGGCTTATCAATCAAAGTTCCGTCAGAGAGTTGATACCCCGTAACTTTGCCCGATTTTTTTTGTACAGCGGATATTGCTTTTGCGTTTGCTGCGGGTGTGGGTATCTCACTGAACGCGTTCATTGCCGTAGTTGACGGGGAGGGTTTTGCTTGCTTGGGTTGTTGTTTAGACTGGGGTGTAGTGGGTTTGGTTTGTTTGGTCGCCATTGTATCACCTTTCATTGGTTAATATATATCGCAACAATATTGTATTTTATAACACTGCCTATAATCGTATTATAACCCATATCAAATATAATATTCGCGGAATGAAAAACCAATTTTGGGTGTGATGATAGGCGTTACAAGTTTCCGAGGGCGCGTTGGTTATTCTGCCACGCTATAATGCGGTTATACACGGTTTCCTCGACCTTGCCGTCCAAGTATGCTTGCGGCAAAAACTCTAAATCTTTCACCAAAGAATTTACCCAAGTTTTGACAAACGCAGTGCCGTTAAACCCTGTTTTCGCATAGTAGTCGGAGGTTGCGTCAACCTCGTCAAAATAGGCGGCAATGCTTTTTGCTTTTCTTGTTATCGAGTTGGCGCGGATTACATAATGCACGAATGCTTTTTTTATATAATATGCCGTCCCCCCGTGAACGCAAAGCCGTAACATAAACCCTGTGTCGGGGTAGCATTCCCCGATTACTTCGGTAAACCTCACGCCGCAATGTCGTATAACGCCGTCCGCCGTCCGCGATTTTGTATAACTTTCTGCGCGTGCGTTGCGGATATAATCCGCGCGAATACACTTGTTCCACAACGCAACCCAATCAAAGATTACATTCCAGTTTGTTTCGATAGGTAACAATGTGTTGTATAAGCAGTCTGATACTTTGTTGTATTGTTTGATATGCTCCGACCCTTCGGAACAAAAAAAGCAGTCCGCAACCACAATATCCGCGCCGGACCGCACAGCTGTTTCCACGAACACCTCTACCATATCGGGTTCGGAATAGTCGTCGTTATCCATTTGGCAGATATACTCAGCATTTGTATTATCGAGCGCGTAGTCGATACAGGTATTGTACCCGCCACCCGCGCCTTTGTTATGCGTATGCGTAATAACCTTAATACGCGTGTCATTTTCCGCGTAATAGTCGAGTATATCCACACTCCCGTCCGTGCTTGCGTCGTCCGCGCAGATTATGACGATGTTGCGGTATGTTTGATTTACAAGGCTATCGAGGGCGCGTTCGAGGTGTTGCTCCGCGTTGTAGACGGGTACGCAGATTGCGACAAGGGGCTGTGTGTTCATATCTATTTGTTACCTATACTTCTTGTCTGCATAATACACCCACTATAATAAAACATTCACCATATATTACACTACTATCCGCGCGTTTTGTCAAGGGTAAAATTGCAACAACACAAAAAACCGCCCCTTTCGGAGCGGCTTTACATTGCCTGTTATTCGAGTCGGTCGCGTTCGATAATCTCGTTTCTGCGAAAGAAAAGTGATACACACCAAATCGCGGACAGTGCGAAAAGGGTATAAAGCACTCTGCTGAAAACGGCGGTATTACCACCAAATGCCCAAGATATTGCGTCGAAACGGAAAAGCCCTACAAGCCCCCAGTTCAGCCCCGACAACAAAAGCAAGAACAATGCAATACGGTCTAACATTTATTTCGTCCTCCGAAAAAATTCATTCATTGTTGTGGTTTTAGTTTGCCCCGCCCCGTCTGTTTTATGCGGCGCACCACACAGGTTATATATTGTATTATGTGCATTTTTTTCCTGTGTATGAGTTCTTATGAATTTTTCCGAACAGTTTTGTGAACAGTTTTGTTAGCGGAAGTTCAAGCGCGTATTGCCGTATCAAGTCGATTACTACGCATACCGCGAACAGGTCTATTACATATACTATGTTCTGCAAATAAAACATATTCCCGTTGTTGTAGTACCCGGGCAAGTTGAGTATCTGTCTGAACACAAAGGTCAGTGTAATCGGGTGCGTGTGTATCAGATATATCCCGAACGATGCCGATGCAATCAGGTTTACGAATCGACTTGGTTTTGGGTTGGTGTTCTTGAAGTATATCAGCAAGTTGATTGCGATGAATATAAGCAGGAAACTATGTCG
>JAISLG010000004.1 GCA_031260615.1 Oscillospiraceae bacterium
AGACGTTGACCAGTCGGGTGCTGTAAACGCGCTTGATGCGGTTGCTATTCTCGAAAAATACGCTAAGATTGCCGCTGATGATAACCTTGTCGGCGAATCGCTTCCGAAAGCGTAAGTCGTTTTGAATATCCTCGTTACCGGGGCAAGCGGCGGACTTGGTACTGCTATTATACGCGCAATGTCGGAAACGGGTATGGTTACGCCTGCCTGTTTCCGAGGTAGTGTTGGTACAGTGTCTGGTGTTGCAAATGCACTGTCGAATACTGTTCGGTTTGATGTACGCGATGCGGATAGTATTGCAAAAGCACTGCCTAACCCGTGCTTTGATATTGTAATAAACAATGCGGGTGTAGCGTTGTCGGGGCTGTTGCAAGATTACTCGTATCAGCAGATTGCGGACATCGTAAATACCAACCTTGTCGGGACAATGCTCGTAACTAAGCACTGTTTGCCGTATATGCTACGTCAGAAAAAGGGTGCGGTTGTAAATGTTTCCTCGATTTGGGGTATTGATGGCAGTGCGTGCGAAACAGTATATTCCGCGGCAAAAGCAGGCATAATCGGGTTCACAAAGGCACTCGCTAAGGAAGTCGGATTGTCGGGAGTTACCGTGAATGCGGTTGCGCCGGGTATGCTTGATACTCCAATGACCCGTGAATACTCGGATAACGATAAACAAAACTTCGCCGAAAGTACAATGCTCGGTAAGAATCCCACAATTGACGAGGTTGCCGAACTAATACGATACCTCGCAACAAACTCAGCAATATCAGGCGAAATAATACGCATAGGATAGTCCAAACCAAGCATTTACCCGTTTGTTACCACACTCCCGTACTCCAATGTGTAGTAATATTCGTCCTCGCTGTGAAACAACTCCCCGTACTCT
This sequence comes from Oscillospiraceae bacterium, assembly GCA_031260615.1. GTDB lineage: Bacteria > Bacillota > Clostridia > Oscillospirales > Ruminococcaceae > Ruminiclostridium_E. The sequence goes on from JAISLG010000004.1 coordinate 890, forward strand.
TTTAATACGTCCAATACGTCCGTTATGTCCGCGGACGATTTTTTTTTGTTGAGTAGTATCCGATATTTGCCGCCGAGAGAAAAAATCTGCGTTTTCGGAAATGCCTGTTTATTTTCTCGCGAAAATTTGGTATAATAATACTCAACCGCTCGTTGCGCGTGTACCGCATCGCGCCGCGTTGTAATCTCCGCAACTGTGAAGTCGGGTATATTTGCCGCCGCTTTGGGAAACTTAATAATGTCAATCTCGTTTCGTTCAACCGTTGCCAACTCTCTGTCCTCGACTACGCGCGACACATACAATAATACGTCGCCGTCGGGACGGTCAAATGCCTCAATAACAATGTTTCCGCCCGCCGTCCACTTGTTCAACTTCCCCTGCAACTTCCGCTTGAACATTCCCTTGGAACTCGTCTTGACTTGGTGCTTGATAAAATCAAGCAACTTCCGCAACTCCGCGCATTGCCCCGAACTCTCCGCCGCAATCAGGTCAAACCGTACCCCGAACTTCTCCGCGTCCGCCTTGCTTAACGACATTTTTATCGTGTTTTCAGTCAATAAATCTATCTTCATATTGCTCCCAAAAGTGTAAATGTATAATCCAAAAAACTGGTACCCCGATGCGATTATCGGGCTGTCCGCGCTCATTGTTACCGCCGCGCTTGTCGGCGGTTGGCGCGTTGTCGCCGCGACCGCAGTCGGGCTTGTGTCACTCGCCGCCTTTGAACTCATATTTTCGGGCGGCAAAAGGGACGAACTCCGCAAGGATATTGTGTCGAAAACCGCCGCAATCCTCCTCGTGATTTGCTCCCTCCCACTCTCCGCGCCGCTATGGCTGTTCGCCTTTGCGGCACTTTGTTGCGCCGCCGTCCCGCGAATCTTCGGCGGTTCGGCTAATTTGCCGTTCCCGTCCTCCTCGTTCACAAACGCGTTCCTTATAGTAGCTTTCCCACTATTTATGTCATTATTCCCGACACCGATGCAAAAATTACCGACTTTCGCGAATGTCGCCGATACATCGCTGTCCTCATCGCTCGAAAGTTACATCGCGCGGTATGACGCGTTTCCGCTCCTCCCATCGGGCGGCGTTTACGGTATTTTGCTCGGGCAATTTTCGGGTGGAATCGGTGTAAAATACGGTATGCTCGTGGGGCTGTCGCTCGTAATAATGCTGTTTAGACGGTCGTTGCCGATTAGTTTTGCCGCGCCGGCAATCGGGTTGTTCACTGTACTCATCTTGGCGTTCCCAGCGTATTCGGGTGCGCCGCTCTATGCGGAATGGTTCGTGTTCCCGTTTGTATTCTCCGTCCTGTTTACTGCATCGCAACCGACTATTATGCCGAAAACCGCGCTCGGACGGTTGTTTTACGGTATAATATTCGCGTTTACGTTGTTTGGTTATCGACAAATTACGACACGCGCGGGCTACCTCCCGTTCGCCTGTGTAACGGCAGGCATATTAGCGCGGAAATGCGATTACCTCGCGGAAATGGCAATCGAAATGGCGCACAGATTAGCAATGGTGCCTATCCGCGACCTGTCACTATACGAAACGGCGCGGACTGAAAAGGCGACTGTTGCCACATCGCGACCGCAAATTGAGCAGACAATGGAACTCGATTTTATGCCGCTTAATGTCCGCGTGTCGCGCTCTGACGGGAAAACTGTGCGCGTGAAAAAAAGTCAATCGCATAAATCGTCCGTGAAAAAATACCACTTGCAAAAGAAATTCGTGTCGGCTTTTGTCAAATTATTTGTGCGCCCCGACAGCGAAAAAATAGTACCCCTCCCGAAGATACAGAAAAAAATAATACTTCCGCAAACGCCGAAGTTAGGGGAAAATCCCGACATAATTCGGGAAAATATGACAGACGACACGGAGAATATCAACGAGGAGGACACGAATGAATAATATATTTTCGAGCAATTACGCGTTTCAAATCGGCATTTTCACGGCACTCATCGTTGGTGGGGCGGAGCGTTATCGCCCGGCGACATTAATTGCGACCGCTGTGCTGATATTATTTTTTCCAATCGTGGGTGCGGCGCGTGCAATCCCGTCCAAACTGCCGTATGCTGTGCGGAAAATAATCCTATATGCGGTGTCCGCCGGGCTGTATATCCCCGTATATTTTCTGCTCGAACGGCTGTTTCCCACGCCAACAATCGCGGAAGTCGGGATATACCTCCCCCTCGTGGCAGTAGCAATCCCGTCAGCGGCGGAACGGCGCGAGAAGGTATACGACGCATTCACGGCGATAATCGGCTTTTGCGCGATAACATTGGTATTCGGCGCACTCCGCGAGTACATTGCGTATGGGACAATCGAGGAGATTCGACTAATTTCACCGATAACATCGGAAACTGCGGCGGAAACTGCGGGTGGTTTTATACTATTCGCGCTGTGCGCGGCGGCGTTCATTCCGCGCAAAAAAGAGGAGCAAAACGAACGATAAGTAACGAGGGGGGCTATGCGCCCCATTGGGGGGTATGCGCCTTGACCCGTGGGGGGGGGGTGAGCCCACCAACACCCCCCACGGCGCAGGCCCCCCCCCCCCCCCCCCCCCACCAACCACCGACA
>JAISLG010000028.1 GCA_031260615.1 Oscillospiraceae bacterium
GACGCTGCACCCTTGAAGCGGCGAGGACAACCAAATTTATTCCGAGGGGTTGTTGTTGCGAAAACTTTTGTTGCGGATTGTCGCGGATTGTCGCGGCTTGTTTGCGGATTGTCGCGGATTGTCGCGGATTGTTGCGGTTTAATGAATTGGGTATGGTAGATTTACACCAGCCCTTGGTTGTCCTGTGTGTCCTTTGGAGGTTATATTGAAGTTAATTACACTTATCGAGAATACATCTGAAACCGAAAAGTTGCAAATCGAGAATGGAATATCGTTTTATGTCGAGCATGCGGGAGCCAATTTCGTAATTGATTTTGGGGCGAGCGACCGACTTATGAAAAACGCGTCGAAAATGCAGATAAATTTGTCGCGGTTATCTTTTGCCGTACTTACCCGTAACGATGATACCTGTACGGGTGGTGCGTATGCGGTAATACGCGCAAACCCGGGTATTAAACTGTTCGCGCAACGTGAGGTCAAGAACGATTACTATATCAATTCGGGTGTGTTTACTGTACCGAACGGGTTGCCAGTCAAATTTTTCGACAAGTACGCAGACCACTTTGTATTGTACAATACTTTTCAGCAGTGCGCCGCGAACGGGAAGTATGTTGACGGCGTGTATTTGATGACGGCGGAGTATTATGACGAGCGGTGGTCGAGCCGAGAGAAATCGTCACTTGTCCGCCACGGGGGCAAGTATATTAAAGACGATTTGTATGCGGATTCTTTTTGTGTAATCTTCCCGGGGGAGGAAAAGGACGGGTGTATTATTGTTGCACCGGCGGCGCGGACGGGGTTGCCGAATATTGTTGCGACTGTGCGCGAGAATTGGGTTAATGTAAATGTACTTGCGATAATATGCGGTTTTGAAATGGCAGGGAAAACGCAAAAGCATTTGAATTGTTCCCCCGACTTTTGCGCGGAAACGGCGGACGCGTTACGGCGGCTTAATGTTGGGCAGATATATGCGTGTCACAGTACGGGGCAACGGGCGTATGATGTTATGAAGGAAACGCTGTCCTCGCAGTTGCAGTATTTGCGGACGGGGGAGATGTTGGAGTTTTAAGCGGCGTGTCGCCGCGACACAACGCCAACTTTGAACTCGTTGACAACAAGCAGAGGGGACGGAGGACGATACGGGTACGGGAGCGAGTACGGGAGCGAGTACGGAGAGTACGGGGGAGGAGAAATAACCTATGCAAGTAACATTAGCGGACTTCAAACAGGACGTTGACAAATACGTCCTTATCGCGGCGCGTGAAAATGTAGCGTTGTTAAATGACGGGAAAACGATTATTACGTTGACGAGAACCCCGAAAGTTGAGTTGCCCGATGACTGTGAGGACGACTTGGGTGGATTGTTCGGGTGCATAAAACTTCCGTCCGAATATGACGACACGAACTACCCGTATTACAAAGACTTGTCGCACCGCAGATTAGACGAAAAGTACGGGAATGAACCGCCCCATACCGGGAAAATATCGGGCGAAATCCCCACGGCGGAACAACTCGAAAACGCGGATACAATCGAGGATTTACTCGCGTTGGTAACTTGGAATTGCCCACCCGAATATGACGACCCGAACTATGACCCATTGTACGAAAAACTACGCGAGGAAAGGTTACAGGAAAGGTACGGCAGTTTATGAAAGTTATAATCGACAACAATATTTTCCTCGACTCGTTTTTGCCGAACAGAGAACATAAGCCCGTTTCCGACATTGTACTTGCTGAGTGTAAAGGCTATGGATTGGTGTCTGTATCCTCGCTGACGGATATATATTATTTCTTGAACAAAGAACTTGGTTCGGAACGGGCAAAAATAATTATACGAAAAATTATAACAAATTATGACATCATCGACTCAACAAAAGCCGATGCACTCGCCGCGCTTGATTTGCCCACGAATGACTTCGAGGACGCGCTTGTTGCGGTATGTGCGATAAAGGCGAGCGCGGATATTATTGTGTCGAGGGATAAGAAGTTTAGGAAAATGAATTGTGGTATATCCGTAATTACTCCCGAGGACTTCTTGCGAAGTATCCTCGCTGACAAACGAACCCCACTAAACCCTAAAAGGTAACTATGAAATACTTTCTAATCGGCAACCCACTCGGACATTCCATATCGCCGTATATTCATACGCGGCTGTTTGAATACGACAACGTATCCGCCGAGTACACACTGTATCCCATACCCGAGGAAAAATTCAAGGGTTTCACGCAAAACATACACGAGAAAAAAGAGGACTTTTCGGGATTCAACATAACCATTCCGTACAAACAGCGGATTATACCATTCCTTGACGGGTTATCGGACGAGGCGAAGGCAATCGGCGCGGTTAATACCGTGGTATTGTCATACGGCGGATTAGTCGGGCATAATACTGATTACTATGGGTTAGTGAAGGCACTCGAATACATTGGTGCGCCCCTTTACGGACGTGTATTACTGCTTGGTTGTGGTGGCGCGGGGCTTACGGCATTGTACGCGGTGCAGAAAGCGGGCGGCGATATTACCGTGGCACTACGGAATCCCGACAAACTCCTTGCGAACGTGAAAAAAATACCACTCGACAACGTAACGGGGGATTACGACTTAGTAATAAACGCGACACCCATAGGAATGTACCCGAATATTGACGACAGTCCTGTGGATTGGTCTAACCTGTCGGCGCGATACGCGTACGACTTGGTGTACAACCCTGAGAATACAAAATTCCTGTTCGGCGCGACGGAACAGGGTGCGGTCGCCGCCAACGGAATGCGTATGCTCGTGTATCAGGCAGTACGCGCGCACGAACTGTGGTTGCCGCGTAAAAGAATAGCATACACGGACGAGTTTTTGACGGAGTTGGTGCGCGATACGGAGTTTAGATTAAGAGGGTAGAAGGAGGGATTGATTATGAACAAACCGCAAACGATAGATGAACTGTTAGTAGACACGGACGAGTATGAAACACTGGTTGACAATGTTCCGTGGGAAACGGAAACCGCAGAGAGCCGTGAAAACGCAATAGCCGCGTCTATTGCGCGCCGAAAGGCTGGTGCGCGGTTCTTTACCGCCGAGGAAACCTTTGCAATGTCGCGAGCAGTGATAAAGGCTGGTGTGAAGTATGGGCAAAAAGTATCGGGTTGAAGTTGACACAGAAGCGACTTGCAAATACCTTGGGTATTTGTCGAAGTTATCGCAATTAAGCGAAAACGCCGCTGTAAACTTGGGACGGGAGTATCAACGCGCTGTTGACGTAATCGCTGATATGCCGACTGTCTTTCAACGATACCCATTTGCGAAATCCCCCGATACCGAACTCCGATATTGTTTGTTCGGCGCGAAGCGACAATACAGGCTTGTGTATGAAATAGACGGGGACTGTGTAATCGTCCACGATATACAAGCGTGCCGACAGGACACGGACAAAAGTTTAGTGTGAAACGAGTAATAGCACAATACATCTCTAAACACAGGATAGGTACCACAAATATGAAATATAATAAAAGCAAGCAAACCACCCCAGGGTTAGTACAAATATACTATTTAGTCGGATTTATGGGTTGTGGGAAGACGACATTCGCGGAGCAATTATCTGAAACGGGTTTTTTGCACCTGTCGATTGACTTACTAATCGCGAGCCATTACGGGAATATCGCCGACATATTCGAGAACGAGGGGGAAGCAAAGTTTCGTGTAGTCGAAAGCATAATGCTCCACGAAATCCTCGAAAGAGCCGCGAAATTAAAGCGAAAAAAGGACTACATCGAAAGTGATTTACTTGTTATAGATTGTGGCGGCGGCATATTCGAGAGCGCGAAAAACTATATAATAATGCGCAAATACGGGGGGCAAGTTATATTTATTGACACCCCGTTTGATGTGTGCTACGAGCGCATAGCGAATGACCCGAACCGCCCCAACGCAATACTCCGCACCAAGGACGAACTCCGTGAACTATACGACCGTCGGCGCAGTGTATATCAACTGTACGCGGATAAAACAATATCGCTGTCAAACAGTCACATTATACAATTCAACAAACAGTAGGAGTACGATATGGAAAACACAACTACACCCATTGACGAAAATTCGGGCGAAGAACTCGGAACATATTACAGCACAGACGAGGAGGCGGACGAGGAAATGTACGAGTCGTTTGAGCGATACAAACGCGGCGAAGAACGATACTGGTCGCTCGAAGAAAGCCTTGCGGTTCTTGATGCGGCGATAAACGCGGGGGCAAAATATGGGCGACAAAAAATATCAAGTTGAGTTGCGCCCTGCGGCTCTTAACAAATTTGCTGAACACGTTGCGTTTGTATCCAAGAAAAGTCCCAATGCCGCCGTGCAGTTGCGTGTTGATTTCAAAAATGCCGTTGAATTTATTTTGTACAACCCAAATGGGTTTATGAAATATACACCCGTGAAACGGCGAGGTATGGGATACAGGCTGTTCTTGTTTGGGAAAGGCAATAGGTATCGACTTATATTCAGTGTTTACAAGGACAAAGTGATAGTACACGATGTGCAAGATTGTCGGCAAAGCCCAAACAAAAGTTTGGTATAACCTCCCCCTGATAAACGTAATACTAACCTAAATAACCAAATAAAAAACTATGAAATATATAATCAACGCGCGAATCCACACACTTGACGAACTCGGCACAATCGAAAAGGGCTGGGTATCATTCGAGGACGGCATAATAACCGCTGTCGGTGAAATGTCGGAATATGCAAATCCCGACAATCCCGACAATCCCGACAATCCCGACAATCCTGATAATCCTGACAACAAGGACATTTTCGATGCACACGGGGCGAATTTGTACCCCGGATTTATTGATGCCCATTCTCATCTTGGAATGTTCCCCGACGGGTATGGCGACGATGACGCGAATGAATCCTCCGACCCGATAACGCCGCATTTACGCGCCGTTGACGGCGTGGACATATTCGACCGCGGTTTCGCCGAAGCGCGGAAAAACGGAATAACTACTGTGGTTACGGGCGCGGGCAGTGCCAACCTGTTCGGGGGGCAACTCGCCGCGTTACACACTGCGCGGCGGACGGACGGGAAATATGCAAAGTCCGTGGACAAACTCGTAATCACCGCGCCGATAGCGTTCAAAATGGCACTCGGTGAAAATCCGAAACGCGTTCACGGCGAAAATGACCGTACCCCGAATACCCGACAAGGGAACGCCGCATTGATACGCGAAACGCTTACAAAAGCGCGTGAGTATGCGGAAAAACTCGAAAAATACGAGGCGGACACAGAAAACAATGACAAGCCCGACTTTGACGCGAAATTATCCGCGTTGTTACCGCTGATACGGGGGGAAGTAGCGGCGCATATCCATTGCCACCGCGCGGACGATATAATGACGGCGATACGGCTCGCGGAGGAATTCGGGTTCAAATACGTCCTTATCCACGCAACGGATTCGGCGAAAATCGCCGCCGAACTCGCGGAACACAATGCACGCGCGATAATCGGGCCGCTAATCTCGGAGCGCGTTAAACCCGAAATGGCGGCGTTATCGGTGAACACGGCGGCGGCATTATCGCGTAACGGCGTGCCGTATGCAGTCTGTACCGACCACCCTGTTGTGCCTGCGGAGTATTTGATATTATCGGCGGCGTTGACGATACGGGGGGGCGTGTCGAAGGAGAACGCGTTGCGGAGTATTACCTCGGCGGCGGCGGATATATTAGGCTTGTCGGACAAGATAGGGCGTATCAAGACGGGGCTGTATGCGGATTTTGCGGTAGTTAAGGGGAATTTTACGGACGTGACGGCGGATACGTTGGCGACGTTTGTATTGGGCGAGAAAGTACGGTGAGGGTAATATACCACTAAGATACGCGCCGCGTATTTTTAGTGGTATTATTCCCCACTCCCCTGTTGACATTTTCCCCGATACATATTATTCTTATACAGGCTAAACCTTAACCTACACAAAGGTTGGTGCTTTACTTTCTACTATAATACTTAACGTGTGCGCCTTAATGCAAGTTGCAATAAAAGTCGCAGACGCGTCGAAAATCTTCCTATGAAAAAGTATCCCCCACTGAAACTCAAATTAACAGTATTCCTCACACAGATTTCACTTGTTACCGTGGTGGTACTTCTTGCCGCCGCGCTGTTTTTCGTGTCCATTATCGAGAAACTCAGTGCGGAGGACGAACTCCGCACCGCGCTTAAACAAATCGAAATCAAGATTGCGAACGCTACTGAAACACTGTTAGTCGAGGAACACACTCTCACGCAAATGTCACTCACAAAGGCTAACGCGCTTGAACTTTTGCTGAAATACAACATATCCGCCGCCACCTCGCAAGAGGAACTCGACAAGGTACGAGCCGTTTTGCAAACGGAGGAGATAAATATAATCGACACTTCGGGGCGTATAATAAATGCCTCGCCGCCCACTTCGATAGGCAGCGACGGCAAAATTTAC
>JAISLG010000024.1 GCA_031260615.1 Oscillospiraceae bacterium
CGGCTGGGCGAAGCACCGCGCCGTGATAATGATATGTCAACATACCGTTTATGTTGTCCTTGACTGTTTTCGCTTATTGTACAGTTTCCCTGACACCTGCATACGCACATACGAATCCCCGTATATTTTGTTCGGCACGGGGCGCGAGTATGTTCGTACGTTGTCCGTGTTGTCAGTGGCGGCGGAGTCTGCCTCGAAACCGAATTTGTTGTAAAACTCCGAGTATTCCGCGTTTCCGTTTTGATACGAAAACCGCCCATTTACTGTCGCCGCGCCACGGGATAAGCATTCCGATAACAAATGCGTGAATGCCGCGTTCTCCATTCGGCGGTCAAGTGCATTGTCGGGCATAACCCAGTATAATATATCCGCCGTCTTTCGCCCCGTTTCGCCCCGAAATCGAGTCAGTATCAACGACGATAACCCATATTCTCCGAATTTGTCCGATAAATACCCCAAAAAACAAGCACAATTCTTACTCCGTAACGCCGATTCAATATCCTCCGTTGTGTAGTGCCTGTCGCCTAACGCAAATAACTTCGCCGACCTGAATAATTGCCGTACTACGGGTTTGTCTGTACCCGTGTACCGCCGAAATAATGCCGATAAGTTCAAGGACTTCAAGAAATCCGAGTAGTAAGCAAAATGTACCGCGTGTAACGCCCGTTTAATCGTAAGTATCGTTTTCCTGTCCGCAGGCGCAAAATTGTCCTCGAACACTCCGCCCACAGGACTGTATCTGTTACCGTTAAAATCAGGTGATAATGTGAGGAGTGCCGTTTCGGGGCTATGCGATATAAACTGCACGGGGAGTATGTCTGTGCCGAATATATCGCGGTAAAATTTTAATTCGGCAAGCCACTCCGACAGATACGCCCCCTCTTGCGGTGTAATCCCCACTTGGCCGCAGAATTCCGCGACTAATTCGGGTTTTGAGCGGTTGCTCGCATATACAGCGTCAAAATCCTCGTATTTGAACCCGTAAGGATTGTTCGGGAACTCGGCATTAAGTTCCTCTCGCGTTCCCCCATACAATAATACAACGTAAATACATTCGTATCTGAGCGCGAAAAATAATCCGCCGAATGCCTCCGCAACAGCAGGAGGCATTATATATCGCGGATATAATATAAAATTCTCGGGGGATACGAACAGTGCGCGTTTCCGATAGGTCGGAGCAACCGCACCGAAATATTGGGTGAGGATATTCTCCATAATAGTATCTTTGTGGATATGGACAGGATTGTTTGGTTTAATCGTCTGTTTACGGTGTGCCGTGTAGGGTGCGATGTCCACATCGCACCGTTGTGACATTGCACCGTTGTGATAATGCACCGTTGTGATAATGCACCGTTGTGACAATGCACCGTTGTGATAATGCACCGTTGTGACAATCGTTGTGACAATGCACCGTTGACAAAAAACTGCCGTTGTTTGAATTAACAATGAGGGTTTTGGTGCCGTCAATCCTCGGGTGGGATATACCGCCGATTGCGTTTGGAATTTTTTGTCGGGCGTGTGTCAATTGTCGGTTTCGGTGTCGGTAATTCGGTCGGGAACGGTATTGGTTTCGGTTCGGGTATGCTCGTTGAACGGGTATCGTCTGATATTTTACGGCGCGTGTTTGTAATCTCCGACAGGTCTATGTCGTCTATGTCTGTTTCGTCGTCGTAATCGTCGTCTGTGTCTGTTACTATGCCGAAGTCGTCGGGGTTGATTACTATGTCGTCCTCGCCCTCCGCCGTCGGAATTATTATGTCGCCGCCCATTAAACCGCCCGCGATTATTATATCATCGTCAGTTTCATCATTGCCCGCGTCGTCCGCAACTAATGGTAACGCGTCGTCGTCGTCGGCAGGCGCGGTTATCGGTGTATTGTCCGTGACTGCCGTCAGCGGAGTACGGAAGGATAATTCGTGCGCTGTGTCGTCGTCGTTATCCGTATCGGGTGCGTTACGCGCGCGCAATGCTCCGCCGAGAGGCGCGGATAATATACCGTCATTGTGTACCGCAGACGATATTTGTGCATTGTTCGGGACTGCGCTTGTATTCGCCACCGCCCCCTGTTCCAGCAATCCCTTTATCGCTTTAAGCGTTTCCAACTTCTCGTCCACGACAGGTACAATATCTTTCAGCGTTTTGCTCCGCACCGAGTTGAATATCTTCACAAAGATAAACAAACAAAACGCGATAACCAAAAACTGCATCAGCGCGTGAAAAAAATTGCCGTACTTGAATATGGGGTGTTCGGCTTTGTCCCCCCATACGCTCGGGAGCCGTATGTACAGCCCCGTTATATCAACGCCGCCGCCAAACATACCAATTAATGGCATAAATACGTCCGATACCGCCGATTTAACAATGTCGGATACCGCCGCTCCGACTACTACGCCGACGGCAAGGTCAAGCCTGTTCCCCCCCGCCGCGAATTGCGAAAATTCGTTCGTTATCGACTTTATGGCGCGAGATACCTTTTTGAGTTCTTTTTTCATATCCATAGTATACAATATATTTGCGTGGTTTTCAATATATGTGATTGTGTAATATGTCGCCGCCCTCCGTTGTCTATATTCCACAAAGCAACTGTGTTTTTTTGTGCAAGTTTACATAAAAAATATTTACGGTTTACAATCGAGGAATGTTTGTGTAATATAAATATGAAATAAAATCTTTTTAGTGGGTGAATGTTCCCTTTTACATAGTACGCCTTGCTTTACTTTGCAAGGTTGCGTTGTACGGGAATTTGTAACCCCCTGAGAAAACTTAGGAGGTTTTTCTTGTATAAGTTATACAATACTTTGCGGCGCAAAGCGACTGCCATTGCCCTGTCGGCGGCTACCGTAATCGCCGCCGTCGCCGTGCCGACTGTTGTAGTGCCATTTACTGCCACGTCCGCCGTGGACACTACCATTGCCGATACGCTCCGCGCAAATAATAAAATCAATCTCATTTACTGGGCGGATTGGCAGAGTAACTCCGTTCCGTGGGGAAAAGTTACGTCCATTAACTACGCGTTCGGCTCGGTAAACGCAAGCGGTACGCTCGGCGGTTATCAGGCTAATCGCGTGCAATCCCTTGCCTCTGAACGCGACGCGAATGACCCTAATGTTCGCCTCTTCCTCTCAATCGGCGGCGCAACTTGGTCGATGGGCTCGAATTACTGGCAAGGTTTAATGGAAGCAGGCGCGAATAACCCCGCCCTCTACCAAACCTTCGCCAACAACTGTGTTGCGTTCCTTAAACAGTACAACTATCAGGGTATCGACATCGACTACGAGTTCCCGTCCTCGAATTGGTCGGGTGGTAAAGCCGCGCATTACACCGAGTTCATTAAATGTATGAACGTCCTTAACAATACCCTCGATGCCGAAAATAAAGGGTATCAACTCACTATGGCGGGGAGCGCGGGTAACTGGACTCTCACGGGTATGGGTAAGGATTGGGTAGATTACTTCGACTACATCAATATAATGTCGTATGACCTCTACGGTTCGTGGGATAGTCGGGCAGGGCATCAGGCAGGACTGTATCAAAATGAGGCAGGTACGGGCGACAGTACCCTTAACTGGGATTGGGCTGTAAATTACTACCTTAACACTCTGCAATACCCGGCAAGCAAGATTGTTATGGGTGTTCCGTATTATTCTTACGGGTGGAAAGGCGCGACCGCGCTCGGCGGCAGCGGTACGGGTATCGACAGTGACGGCGATTCGTCTTGCCTACTCCCTAACCTCGAAAAGTTAGTTGCCGCAAACCCGTCCATTTACCACTGGGACGATAAGGCAAAAGTACCGTACGTTATCTATAATAACACGTTCTACACTTACGAGGACGAGCGGTCTATTCAGGAAAAGGCGGATTACATCAACTCGAAAAACCTCGCGGGTGTAATGTGCTGGGAAATTTCGGGCGACCCCTCGGGTAAGTTGACTAATATCCTCGCAACGGCACTCTACACAAAGGTTGGCGGCACGCCCATTACCACAACGGCGACTACTACCCCAGCCCCGACAACGACTACAAGAGCAACGACAACAACTACTACGCAAGGGGCGGTTGTACCGACAATTACCATTGCGCCCCCTACAAATACCACAACAAAGGCACCGAGTACCACTACCACCGCGCCGTCCGCTGACTACCCGAACTGGAATGACGTTCCGAGTGAGGGCAGCGGCATAATAATCAATGTCGGCGACCGTGTAGTATACGAGAACGGCATATATGAATCCCTCATAAATCAGTGGTGGAAACAGGTTATTACAATCGGCGAGGACAACAACGCTTGGAAATATATTGGTCCTGTTTCGGGCGGTTCGACTACTACCGCTACTACCGTGAAAACTACTAACGGCACTGCCGCAACTACTGCTGTCGGCACAACCGTTTCTAATGCTCCGACAACTACCAAAGGCGGCACAGAACCCTCCACGGGTAACCTCGTGGACGATATGTCCGCGCGTAACCGCGTTAATATCGGATACTACGACAACTGGGGCGGACAAAAGGTCGAGGACTTGCAATGGGGGTATATGACACACGTCAATTACGCGTTTGTTACCTCGTATCGCCCGTTACTCACGCCAACGTCCACCAACCTTTCCAATATGCAGGATATGGCGGCTGAACGTGACAAACAGGCTCCGAATACCAAGTTACTCATATCCGTGGGCGGCGCGAATGACTCCGCGGTTTTCGCTCAGTTAATGAATGACGGGGAGGCGGCGTGGATAGCGTGGGCTAACTCCGCCGTGGACGTGCTTAAACAACTCGATTTCCAAGGTATCGACATCGACTACGAATCCCCGTCTAAAACGGGTTGGTCCGCAGGGAGCAACGATAACAACTCCTTTACAAATTACTGCAAGTTCCTTAAAGTGCTCCGCGAGGTTCTTAAAGCGGCAAACCCCGATTATCTGTTGACATCGGCGGTTACGTCGAGCCTGTGGGTTTTACCCGATATGGCGGCGAGTGAATACACGCAATACCTTGATTATGTGAATATAATGACATACGACCTTGCGGACGGCGGAGCGGAAAGCGCGACTAACCACGACAGCCCGCTGTACGGAAACCCCGCACAACAGAACTTCTACCTGTCTTGCGACTACGCGATTAACTACTTCCTCGGGTCGACACCCCCCGAAAAAATAGTGCTCGGTACACCGTTATACTCAGATGCGGGCAACTTCAAGAATGTAACGGGTACGGTTTCACACGATGAGATTTCCAAAGTGGCGTATATATCGGGCAAAGGCGATTTCGGCGATTTCTGGTCTATCGAAGAACGCGTAAAATACGTTGAGGCAAAAAATCTCGCGGGGTTGATGTATTGGGATACACCTGCCGACATTGTCGGGACGGGTTCGCTTATACGTCACGCCGGCGAGGTGCTTGCTAAGGCATCGGCAATCGACAGCATATCATATCCGTTCACGTCAACGAACGACCTTGCGGAATTTGAATGGTATTCCGTGAACCCGTCACACAGCGGTGTGAATTATCAGGTTATCATCACAAACAATACGGGTAAAGCGTGGGCAAACGGCGCGGAAATACAATTTTCGGCTGCTAAGGTCGCTACTAAGTCGGGCGGCGTAGCGACTGTTACCGCTACTGGCTTTTCCAAGACGGGCGACACTGCCGAGGAAGCAATATTCACGGGGAAACTGACATCGGCTGTTGCGAACGGGGCAGACTATACCCTTAACATCAGCGGTGCAACCGCGGACGGGTATTCGATACCCCTTGCAATACACGAGATTCAGATAGACGGCAAATATTCGGCTGCTGAGTTCTTGCTTAAACCGGGTGAGGAATTACCCGTCAGTTCAGCCACAACTGCTCGTCCCGATACTACTGATACTGATGAGCCTCCTGTTTCTTCTGATAATACTGCGACGGGTAATACCCGTACGAGCGCGACGACAACGGTAACTCCCAAAACTACTACTGACGCTCCCGTGAAGTTTAACATTTCGGACGGGCAGATTAACGGAGTGCAAGACGGGTACGACTATCTCGGCGTTGCGATTATCCCCGATTACACCGTAGTCTACGGCAATGATACGCTTGTCGAGGGCGAGGACTACACGGCGAAGTTGACAGGCAACAATGCAATCGGCGTGGGTACGCTTACTATTACGGGTATCGGCGACTTTGTCGGCACACTGACACAGCAATTCAAGGTGAACGAGGAAGTGAGCGAATATAACCTCACCAACGCGATTGTTACCTTGCCGAATGAGGTGTTCACTGAGAATTCCGAACCGAAACCGACTGTTGAATGGTTTGGGAATATCCTCATTGAGGGCGAGGACTACGATTTGCACTATATCGGGAACGATACCGTTGGCAACGCCCTTGTAATCGTTGAAGGGAAGGGCGAGTTCCACGGTAAGATTGCAACTATATTCACGATTACGGACGACAATGTATTTGACATTACACGCGCGACTGTGGTTATCCAAGCGACAGTCAAACTGACTCGCGGCGTTGCGAAACCCATACCAACCCTGTATTACGGTGACGAAAAGTTAAGCGACAATGTGGACTTCACGTTGACGTACTTGAATAATACGGTCGCCGGGAATAAGGCAGGTGTTATCATCACGGGCAAGGGGAGTTACGTGGGTACTTTGGGCGTGGTGTTTAATGTGGCTTGACACAGATAAGCATTGAAACAGATAAGCAAATTGTGCATTGGGATCCCCCACAGCAAGGGGGCTAACGGGGGCAACGGCAGGGGGGCTAACGGGGGCAACGGCAGGGGGGCTATCGCCGC
>JAISLG010000134.1 GCA_031260615.1 Oscillospiraceae bacterium
GGCGACCTCCGCCGTGCGCGCGCTGCCGCTGTTAATATCGTACCGAACTCCACGGGTGCCGCTAAAGCTATCGGCTTAGTTATCCCCGAGTTGAACGGTAAACTTATCGGTTCCGCTCAACGCGTACCCGTTCCGACTGGTTCGACTACTATTTTGACCGCTGTTGTTAAATATGACGGCGAACTCAAAAAAGACGCGCTCAACGCCGCTATCAAAACACTCTCCGACAAAATCCCCGAATCTTTCGGCTACAATACCGACGAGATAGTATCCTCCGATGTTGTCGGCATAACCGTCGGCTCGTTGTTCGATGCTACACAGACTTTCATCGCTAAGGTATCCGAGGGTCTGTATGAGGTTCAGGTTGTTGCTTGGTACGACAACGAGAATAGTTATACAAGCCAAATGGTTCGCACAATCAAGTATTTCGCGGAGAACGTGAAGTAAGCGATTGCTGTATTTTTTCCCGAAACCGCCGAATTTTTATTATTCGGCGGTTTTGTTTGCTCCGTTGACATCCGACCTGCTTTATTATATAATATCCAATACAGGTACACTCAACACAGAAAACACGCACAAACGCGAGCAAGGGTAAAATGGTAACACAAACTGTACGAAAATCCGACTACAAAAAAAGTTTTGATGTAATGATGTTCTACACACAGACAATGGCTTTGCGCGCGTTGCCGGTCGCGATAGTAATCCTTGTCTTGTTTTGGCTTGCCGCCCCTACTTTGGGGGAATATGCTACCATTGTGATACGAGGTTTTGTCATAGCTTGTGTTTTGGGCATAATGTACTTCTATGGGTTTCGATTCAAGAAACTCGCGAAAAAAATTGACCCGCGTACAAATTCAATTTACACATACAGGATAGAACACGGGATACTGACTATCGTACACATCGTGAAAGGAATCCGCACCGAGATATTCAACAAACCCCTATCTGACTGCGTAAAATTCTCAAAATGGGACAGTTACATCGGCACAGGATACGCGAAACTAACGGACGCAAGCGTATTCATCGGTGGCAATTCGGGTGGCTTGGGTACAAATATGACAGCATACTGCCTGATATTCCGCAAGGGGGGCATATCCGCGCTCCACGAGGAATACGAGGAAAACTGGACATACAACGACACTGCGCTGAAATTTACACCGAACATCGAGATACTCCGCGCAATAAATAAGTCGATTGACCCGAAAATAAAGCAACACAGTCTAATAGACCTGTCGGACATTGGCTAACACGGGGCTATGTATTATAAAATAAGGTAACTATGAAAGCAATAATATCCGTATTCGGCAAGGACAATGTGGGAATACTTGCGAGCGTATGCGCGGTATGCGCGGACAAGAGGATAAATATAACGGACGTGTCGCAGACGATACTTGGGGATATGTTTGCAATGATAATGCAAGCGGACATATCTAACGCGAGTGTGCCGTTCACCGAGTTCGCCGAGGAGATACGGGTAATGGGCGAGAAAAACAACCTTGTTATAAACGCTATGCACGAGGATATTTTTAATTCTATGCACAAGGTATAACCGTTGCTGTGGGATTTCTTCTTTTACACCATTTTTTTTACACCAATTTTTTTTACACCAATTAAAGATAAGAGTATAAGAGTGTTGGTTTTATTTGTCTAAAAATAAAAATTCTGAAAATCCGCTGATAATAACGTCAATTTGTGTGATACTTGCCGTATTGGTTATAGTATTGTTTGCGTTTATCAAGTCTGAGTATTATACTGTCCAGACGATTGCGGGTACTGACCCCGAAACGGAGTCAAGTGAAATCTCCGTTACAACGGTTTCACAGGCAACCTCCGCACAAACCGAAGTTGCGGATACAACTGCCGAACCCGGGGCTACAAGCGCAACTACGACTGCGACTTACGCCACGGCAAAAATGCCCGAAACCGACTCGCCGAATATTGATTACCCCGCTGACTATGAGCAACTGATACCCGTTGTGTACCTCGAAACAAGCAAGGAAGTTACCTCACGCAAAACATACGTCACGGGTAAAATATCAATCGACTACCCGTTGGACGAGTTCCCCGACTTCTCTGGTGCAACAATGCAAATACGGGGGCGCGGCAACTCGACTTGGGGCTTGTCGAAAAAGCCATATAAAATTAAACTTGATTCTAAAACGTCACTTTTCGGCTTAACCGCCGCAAAAGATTGGGTCTTGCTCGCGGAACACACCGACCCGTCATTCCTCCGCAATCTGTCCGCGTTCGATACCGCGCGCATAATGGACAATATACCGTTCGTGCCGACCGCACATTCCGTTGACGTGTATATGAACGGAGCATATATCGGCGTGTACACACTGTGCGAACAAGTAGAGTCGAAAAAGGGCAGAATACCGCTTGACGATGTACCCGATAATATATCGAACCCGAATGATATAGGGTATTTAATCGAAGTCGGCGAGGGATTCGCAAGTTACGGCGGCAAAGTCGGGATAGACTCGTTTGACGTTGACGGATTGTACGGGGTACAGGTGAAAACCCCTGATTATACAGACGATGAAAACCCCTTAACCGCCGCGCAATTTAAGTATATCAAAGAGTATTTTCAGGACACGACAAAGGCACTCAAAAGCGGCAAAAATATCGAAAACTACATCGACATTGACAGTTTTGTAGATTGGTTTTTGGTGAACGAATTGTACTATAATTTAGACGGAGCGTGCAAGCGGAGTTTTTGGCTTGTCAAACAGCCGAATGGCAAATTGAAAGTCGCGACCGTGTGGGATTACGACCACGCGGCGGCGAACTACTCACGCGAGGAGAGCATATCGGACAGGTATTCGCGGTGGGCTGTGTCACTCGATATTAAATCGGGGGACTTACGGTATCATTATTCATACAACTGGATTTCATTTTTGCTGAAAACTCCCGAGTTTAAGAACGCGTTGAAGTCACGTTGGGCGCAAAAGGGCAACTCATTACTTGACGCCGCTTTGACAAGTATCGACAATAACGCGGCGTTGTTGCGGTATTCCGCGCAGATGAACTTCCAGCGTTGGAAGATACTCGGTGTGCGCGTATCATTGCAAGGTTCGGCTGTGTATAAACTGACATCGTTCGATGCCCACGTTGCGCAGTTAAAGGATTTTTTGGTAATGCGAAAAGGCGAGATGGATAAACTAATCGACAATTTATAACAACATTTGTATAGGTTTATAATATAATGAAGATACTTGCAATCGACTTCGGGGCAACGCGAACTGGCTTAGCG
>JAISLG010000141.1 GCA_031260615.1 Oscillospiraceae bacterium
CGAGTTAAAAGCGCAAGTCGAGCGGCGCGGCGGCAAAGTATCGGGGAGCGTATCGAAAAAAACAAGTTACCTGTTATGCGGCGAGGACGCGGGCTCGAAACTGACAAAGGCGAATGAATTAGGTGTGACGGTAATTGCAAGTTTAGACGAGGTGAAAGGGTAATGGGAAAGTGCAACTTATAAATTATGCAAACGCACAAAAGCACGGATATTGGTAATCCGTGGTTTTGTTGTATAATTAGTAATTTTCAAATAATCTTAGACAGCAGAGAACCGATATCCAGCTCCCCAAACGGTACGCAAGTATTTTGGTTCGGCTGGGTTATCCTCGATTTTAACGCGCAACCGCCGTATATTCACGTCTACTACCTTATCGTCGCCCGTGTAGTCCTCGCCCCACACATTGTATAGAATCTCCTCACGCGTAATTGCCTTTTCGGGGTTGTCCGCAAAATACTCAAAGAGGTTGTATTCCGACTGTGACAGGGACAGCAAGTTACCATTTTTCTGCACGGAACAATTCTTTTTATCGAGCCGAAACGGACCGGCAATTTTAACATTGTCGTCTGTAAGTTCGGTAAACGCGGCATTTTCGGACACATTCACGCGCCGCCAAAGCGCATCGACACGCGCAGTCATTTCACCTGTTGAAAACGGCTTAGTGATGTAATCGTCCGCGCCTGCCATAAGCGCGTTAATCTTATCCATTTCCTGCGACTTCGCCGACAGAATAATAATCCCTGTTGTTTTCGACTTTGCGCGGATATATTTGCATACTTCGATACCCGACTGCCCGGGCATCATAATATCAAGCATAACCACGGCATACGGCACAGAAAACAATTCCCCCGTGTTCCCCGTGTATGCTTTTTCATACTCGGCAATCGCATCTGAGCCGTTACTCACTTCCGTGACCTCGTAACCGCTCCTTGTGAGGTTAAGCACAATAAATTCTCGTATCGCGTCCTCGTCCTCCGCGACCAAAACCTTCTTCATTTATTTTTATTCCTCTTTGTCGTCGGGAATGTCGTCCACTCCGTATAAAAATTTTATAAGTTTGTGCTGTTTTTTAAGGAACCTTTCCATTCGTATTTTATCATTGCGGTATTTTTCGATGTATTTTTTGTTTGATAATGCTTGTCGCGACTGCCCGTAAAATATGAACACAATGGACAAGACGATGCTTAGTATGAGTAGTGATATAGGGAGCGGATTTGAGAAGTACGCGGATATTTCGCGAAACGCAACCTTGTCGATAAACAGTATAAAGAACGTAGCAACTTCGAGCAACGCAAAGATACAGACTGCCCCCGATGCGACATCTTTCGCCGCCTTGGCGAGAATATGCCGTTCGGGGGACACTTTATCAACTACACATTCAACAGCGGTGTTCATCAACTCCGACGATATTTCACTTGCGCACACAATCAAAACAAGCAGAAACTCCACCTTTGAAAAGTGGTAAAAATAACTAAAATAAATCGCATACGCCGTCACAATAAAATGTATCCGCAAACTTTTCTCGTACTGCAAACAGAAAGCGATACCCTCGAACGCGTACGAAAAATTCCGCGGTTGTTTAACGGCGTTCCGCGCGATTGTTTTTAATATACTTTTTACATTCATATAAAATTACACAGTTTCATACAGAATTATCCTATTTTGGCGGCTTCGGACAATTCATCAAAGTCGCCGCCGAGTAAGAGGTCGTTAAGTTTCGACACATCAGCATAGCCCATTTTTTCCAAGCTGTCAATATCGGTGCGCGATTTATCGGAATCCCATTCAGCGGCGTGTTGAACGAGTTCGGTTAATGTCGCGGCGATTTTCGCGGCAATTTTCGCGCCGTTCGCGTCCGATGCGACAGGGGCGGGCGCGGCTGGGAGTATCTCCTGAATACGTTTGAGGAGCGACCCCGTAGCCGAACGGAAAGACGGATATTCTTTGCGAACGTAGTCGTAATTTTTTTCCTTAGTTGCCTTTTCGAGTGATGCGGCGAGTTCGGACAATGTTTCCGCACCTGCATTCGCCGCCGCTGATTTCATCGCGTGTATTTTAATCGCATACAAGTCAAAGTTGTTGTAAGCGAGGGAGTTGTCGAGTATCTTGACTATTTCCACGCCGTCCGCGAAGAATCGTTTAAGCACCTTGAAGTAATTTTCCGTACTTCCGCCGGAATGTTCAAGACCGCGCGACACATTAAGCCCGGGTATTGCGGGGAAGTTTTCCGTGCCAGCCTCTTTTTTGAGGGATTTGTTAGCGGATACTTTTTTCGCGGAGGGTATCCACTTTTCGAGTATTGAATCGAGGTGTTTGGTTTCAATGGGCTTGCTTAGTATATCGTCAAACCCGTTTGCGTAGAATAATTCACGAACACCCTCAACCACATTCGCGGTACAAGCGACAATCGTACCCCCATAACCCCTTGCGCGTAATAACCGCACAGTTTCCACGCCGTCCATTTCGGGCATCATATGGTCCATAAGGATAAGGTCATAGTATTTTTTCTGCACCGCCGCGAGGGTATCAAATCCGCTTACAACGGTATCGACTTGCACTTCATAAGGTGAGAGTAACCCCGACGCAACGATAAGGTTAGTCTGCACATCATCGACTACAAGGAGTGCGGCGGACGGAGCAACAAACGTAATCGACTTTTCATCGCCGTAGCTATGTTTTTCTCCGTTAATAAAATTCGCAAGGTTCATCGGGGTTGCGGGCATAAGCACCGTCCCGATATTATCGGAAAACTCACTTGATTTGTTACCAATCTCGGCGAGCGCGGCGATTGACATATCCATAACGTCCAAGTTGTGAACGCTTTTCATAGCGTTTTCAACGAGCAACGGGTGCGCGAGCGCGTTCGTATAGTGTTTTCCCTGTATCTTCTCGCAGAATTCTGACAGGTTATCGGCGGTTTCGCATTCCACGCCGAGGTTGTTGAGTGTAATCTTTAACATCTCCCGATAAGCCGCGCGATTTTCGAGGATAATGACAGACTTATTCGGCGCGTCCTTAACGGTGGCGATAGACGCGTATTTGGTGTAACTCTGCACGGAGGTAAACGTAAACGCCGACCCCTCCCCGTAAACGCTCTGACAGGTAATATCGCCGCCCATAAGTTGCGCGAGTTTCTGAGCAATGGACAGTCCCAACCCCGTTCCCACAATACCTTTATTTTTCTTGCGGTCGAATTGGGTAAACTCTTGGAACAGCGTAGCGATATTTTCCTCTTTGATACCCTTACCCGTGTCGCGGATGCAAACGGTGAGTACCCCCTTACCACTTCCGTCGGGCAGGTATGGTTCGAGGTTATCGGGCTTGTAATCGACTTCAAACGTAATCTTACCCGTGTCCGTGTATTTGGTTGCATTCGACAGGAGGTTGATTATAATCTGACGGGTACGGAGTTCGTCGCCCACGAGTTGTTGTGGTATTTTCGGGTCAATTTTAGTGACGAAGAGTATCGAGCGGTCAATTACGCGGACGGCGTTTATTTTGATAATCTCGTCAAGCATATCCGATATATTGTATGTCGTGATAGTCAATTCCATTTTGCCCGCCTCGATTTTCGAGAAGTCGAGAATATCGTTGATTAACGACACGAGGTTTTTCCCCGACTGGCTAATAGATTCTACATATTCCTTGACGATGGTTGAGGTATTCTCGCGTAGCACAAGTTCCGACAACCCGACAATGGCATTCATCGGCGTGCGTATTTCGTGCGACATTTTCGCGAGGAAGTCGGATTTCGCGCGGTTAGCGAGTTGTGCGTCCTCGATACTGATACGGAGTTCTTCGGACTGGCGTTCGAGTTCCTCGGTTTTTATGAGTACCTTCTCATCG
>JAISLG010000152.1 GCA_031260615.1 Oscillospiraceae bacterium
ATACACGGACAACCGCGCGGGAATATCGGGCATAAATTTAAGAGTGTCGTTCATATAGTTGACCATTTCCGCGATAGGTGTCTGCGAATTTTTGATAACCGTCAATTCCGCGCGTAGTAACGCGTTTGGTGTTTTCGGCGTTTCGGCAAGTTCCTGCGGCATTTGTTGGAGCAACTTTTGCGGCAATTCACTTTGCCGATTTGGCGCAAATTTGTCTAACTCACGCATAATTGATTCGGGGATACGCTCGGGGAATTCATTAGGTAACAGGGGTTCGAGGGTTTCGGTAACGGCGGCAAACGCGCGGCGTAATACCTCCTCCTCAGGCGGAGAAGTCTTCGCCACGGCAATCTCACCCGACAATATCTCAGCTGGTTCGGCGAAGTTAAGCCCCGACTCGCGCACTTCCTCGGCAACGTGCGGCACAGACAAATACACACCGATTAACCGCGGCGCACCCGTACGCGGTTCGGGTGGCAGTATCGGGTTGCCGTTGTTATCCACGCGATTGCCGTTGTTGTCTATCCTATTCCCGTTCTCGTCAACGCGATTGCCCGTATTGTCAAGCACATTCCCATTTTTGTCGGCGAAACGGATATTCCCTTTGTCATCGGTAAATCGTTCAAGGTCGTTACCGTCTTGGTCAGTGTATCGTATATTACCGCCGTTATCGACAGTGCGTATTATCTCATTGTTATTGACATTGTTATTTACATTACCTTGCCTTGTTTCGCGTGTATTCTGCGCATTTTGCGATTGTCCCGTTTGTCCAGCCTTGCCGCTTTGTTCGGCAGTGCCGAGTTTCGCGTTTAATAGTTCCTTAGCCACGTTATTACCGCTACCGAATAAGCGGCGTTTACTTGGGATATACGGCGTATCATCTTTCGGGATACCCTCGGGGAACATCTTGGTTGCAAACTCCGTAAACGCGTCTATTAACTCCTTGCGTTTCGCCTCACCGGGGACAAAGGACAATAAATTCGCGAAACTGTCGGTAATCATAGACGCGTTTGTATTATACCGCGATATGTTATGCACGATAAGGGGTATGAGTATCTGAGTGCGGTCGTTCGCAATCAAACTTCGGTTTACATTTTCGAGGAGCGCGAGCGTTTCGGTGCGTAACAACCGAAAATTACCCTCGGCGTTTTGCGAATCCCATTGTTTTGAGAGTTCCGCTAAATTCTCGGAAAGGTCGGGACGCGGCTTAAAATATCCGCTTAGGAAACGCAAATTCGAGGCAACGGATTTCAACACCTCGTCATTATTCTGCACGAAATTAACCGAGCGCAAAAACAAACCGAGGGTGTCTTTCATATTATCGTTGTTAAGCGAATCGGCGGCTTTCGCGAGAGGGCGGAGCAAATCAAACAGTGCCTCGTCCGCGAACGTGGTATTATTTTTTTCTTGGTAGAGAATCTCCCCGACAATATCTTCGGGCGGGAGGTAGAGTGTTTTATTAAGGGTTTCGAGTTCGTTATAGAGGTCGGTGTATCCGTTAAGTTTGGCAATGGAGATGAGTTCGTTATTGACGAATTGCCGCAGACTTTCGACGGCAAGCACGGGGTTTTTGGCAAGCCGAACAGTCATCGGGAGAAATTCGCGCCGTTTATCCCCCTCACCAATATCCGCGCCGTTTGTCTTATTGCGTATGGGGGGGCGAGCGTATTCGCCGCGTTCAAGCCCGATTATGTCACGTTGTTCAAGCCCCGCATCGCGTTTTTTCGCGCCGAGGTTATTTGTATCGCTTGAGCCGCGCCCAATGCCGCCTGTTGAAATTTGCGGTATCGCCGCCATATCAGACCTCTAAATCACTCACCTTGCGGCGCGAACATTATCCATTACATTTTTAGTTTTGTATGTTCTGTTAAAATACTCCTTTTCGGGATAAACGCTCATAACACCGTTTAATAATCGGGTTCGCTATACAATTCCCCGAGAGTCGTCACGAAAAAGCAACCATCGGTGCAGTGGATTATAATCACACGCGCGTATTTATCGAGCGGAGTATGGTACAGGGAGATTGCGTTCTTTTCGTATTCCGCGCCGTTAAATTCTACCATTACTTTTGCTATATTTTCCCCGTCCGTGGGTACTGTGACATACCCTTCCAAACCGTCGAATTGTTCGGTGTTCCCGTCCTTATCCTCTTTTGGGATTATCCCCCGTATCATCCCGTATATACGGATTATACTGATACGCGCGTATTCCGCGAGTATCCCACCCCCGACCGAAATCGGTATTGTAAACGGCAAGAAGTCCCATATCAAAGACAAGAATATGCCGCACATCGCCGCCGACCATATAGAGAATATCAAAGCCGTGATATTATTCGGCACAAAGTCCTGTATCGGTATGTCGTAAACTTTTTTGAACTTGAAAAACTTCCGTTCAAACCCAAATCGCTGTATCCCCCAAATATATCCGAGAGATAACTCCACAACAATGATTACGGCGAACACCACCGCGAAAATTACATATATCAGCACTTAGTATAATCTTATATTATGAGGAGGAACGGGTTGCTCCCCGAGCGTTCGATGTCGATATTTGCATTTGCAAAGGACGGGTCAACGCGTTTCCAAGGACTTTCTTCGAGTTTAAGTTCCGCGATGTAGTCGTTGAGTGTTTTCTGATACGCGAGCATAAGGTCAGCGCGGATACGCTGTTCGTCACTCCCGTCTTTGAGCGCGTTGTACAGGTTTTCGTCAAACGGGCGGTAGAGTACAACGGGGTTTTTTACGGATATATCTTTGGGAACGGTAACGCGATAAATAGTAGATTCGGTTACGCCGCGCCCTTTTATAATACTCCCGAAAATGACTACTTCGGTATCCGACCCGATAGTTTTCATATATAGGTCAACGCCGCGGAAATTATACTTGCCATTGG
>JAISLG010000039.1 GCA_031260615.1 Oscillospiraceae bacterium
AATTAAACATAATTTTCTTGCTGACTTTATTATGCGCTGTTTTTAAGGGGAAAATACATTCGCCAAATACTTACTTTTTCGTGAACCGCTCAAACTCCGCGAGTACCGCGTTCACGACAACTTCCGTGATATTTGCGTATTCGCGCGCGATTGCCGCCGATACCGCCTCGCGGACGGATTGCTCAACTTTGCTCTTTAATGCAAGTTGGAACATTGCTTCGTTCCATATCTCGGGCTTCGGGCTTGATATTGGTTCGGGTGTCGGTTCTGCCGTAACCTCCGACTTAACCTCTGCTTTTGCCTCCGTTACCGTTTCTTTCTTGAACGACAGCCCAAAATAATCTATGGGTTCGTCGTCATCCGTGTCCGATACAATCAATACATCGGTTACATTCTCGTTCACTATCGTGACGGAATGCACGAGCGGCACGGCGTTTTCTTCGTGTACTATATATGCGGCGGCTTCCGTAACCTCAGGTATTTTTGGGTCGGCACACTCCGCTGTAATCGTTTCAATTACGGGCTTTTTGACGGGTTGTATATTATCCGCGTTATCGATTGCTGACTTGTATCGGTCGTACTTCTCGCTTGGTTGCACGAATATCTTCGCGCCGAATGCGGGTACATTCACTGGCGCGTTTAACACCCCGTGTTCGCCCGTCAAGACGTCAATATATTCGCCGTTGCCGCACGGGGGGAAGTCCACTGCCCTACCCTCCGAGTTAATTAGCGCGTATACTGTTTCCCCGTCCTTCGTCCGCGAAAACGCGTACTGCTTATTCGTGAGATACACCTGCGCGTAACTCCCTTCGAACAGCGGATTAAATATACTGTGCGCGTACGCCAACTTTGAAATGTACTTCGGCAAGTCCGCGTTTTGGTCGTATCGGCTCAACTCAAACGGTTGCCTAAGCGCATCGTCACCGTCTTTTTTGTCACCCGTAACCCCATATTCCGACCCATAATACACACCAGGGATACCCGGCATTGTGAACAGCAATGTGTACAATGGTTTGAGGTGTTCTTTGGTAGTAAGTTGCGTAGCGATGCGCGTAACATCGTGATTATCAAGGAACGTGTAGAGTTTCATACCGCGGCACTGACACCAATCCTCGCCCCCGAATTGCCGTGAAATCGAGTGTGCTATCTCAAACATATTATACGCGTTAAAGGACGACCACAGCCCCTTGTAACTCTGATAATTCGTCACACTGTCGCACATCTCGGGGTTGCACCATACGCGGTAATCCCCGTGGAGCGTTTCCCCCATAACCCAAAAGTCGGGGTCTAACCCTTTGCAGAACCAATGCAATTCTTTGAGGAAGTTTAGGTCAAGGCAATACGCGACGTCGAGCCGCAACCCGTCAATCCCGAATTGTTTAACCCACTCGGAAATGGCGTATTTGATATGGTCTTTGACAGCGGGGTTAGCGAGGTTAAGTTTGACTAAATCGTAATGCCCCTCCCAGCCTTCGTACCAAAACCCGTCATTGTAGTTACTGTTCCCGTCACGGAGCAAAAACCAATCCTTGTATTCAGACTGCCACCGTTTTTCGCGCACATCGCGGAACGCCCAAAAATCGCGTCCAACGTGGTTGAACACACCGTCAAGTACGACACTCAACCCTGCCTTATGGAGTTCATTGCAGACGACGGCGAAATCGGCATTTGTGCCGAGTCGCGCATCAATGGTAAGGTAGTCGGCAGTATCATACCCGTGTCTTGTAGAGGAAAATACGGGACCAAAATAGACGGCGGTATAACCCTGACGTTTCAGAACGGGTATTTGTGGTATTACATTCAATATGCGGCTTACGGGCGCGCCGAACGCGTTATCCTTTTCCGCCCCGCAATACCCAAGCGGGTATATGTGGTATATAACGGCATTATCAAACTTTGCCATAGAATGCTCCTAACGAAAATTATTAGCCAGAAAACAATGGGCGAGGAAACGAGGGGGAACGTGTATTTTTCTTTCGTGAAAGAAAAGTACACGTTCCCCTCGTTCCCTTTGTGTGGTATTGTGTGCTTAGTCGTTTGTCGGGCAGTGTATTATTGTCACGTCGGGGTGCAGTTGAAGTATGCTTGCAGGCACCTTCGGGGTGATAGGACCGCTTATGGTTGCTTTTACGATGTCCCGCTTGTTTTCACCAGCGGCGATAAGGAGGACTTTTTTTGCCTTTAATATCGCGCCGATACCCATTGTAATTGCCTGTTTCGGCACTTCATTCGCGCTTGCAAAGAAACGCGCGTTCGCATCTATTGTTTTCTGCGCAAGGGTAACAACGTGCGTACTGGCGGTGAAATAATCGTCTGGTTCGTTGAAACCAATATGCCCGTTCGGACCTAATCCGAGGAGTTGGAGGTCAATGCCGCCGAGCGAGTCGATAAGCGCATCGTAACGCGCACCCTCCGCCGCCCCGTCAGCCGCTTTCCCATTCGGAACATTCGTTTTCGCTTTGTCGATATTAACAAAATTAAACAGATTGTTCTCCATAAAGTAGCGGTAACTCTGGTCGTGCGTGCCGTCCAAACCGAGGTATTCGTCAAGATTCACACTCTGCACTTGCGAGAAATCGAGGTCGCCCGATTTGTACTTCGCAATGAGTTCCTTATACGTTCCGACAGGGGTACTGCCTGTCGCCAAGCCGAGAATACTTTTCGGTTTGCCGACCACCTGCGCGGCGATAATATTCCCCGCTTTGCGCGACAACTCCGCGTAAGTTTTGGTTTCAATAACTACCATAATTTGCTCCTTTTTTGCAATTATTTTTGCATTTTTTATTTTTCGGTTTGGGGGTGATTGCCCGTCAAAATTCGTGTAACATATCGTCTATATACGCTCTTACAGCCCTAAGAACTTCCGTGTTACGTCAACATACTTCTTTGCCTCAGCGAGGGTCGACATCTCGCAGAATACACGGAGTAACGGTTCTGTACCGCTGAACCGCGCGATAAGCCAACCACCGTTTTTGAAATACACTTTGCAACCGTCGAGGTAATTCACTTTTTCGACTTCAATATCGTATTCGGGGAGTTTCTTTTCCTCGAACAGCAAAGCCATTAACTCAGCCTTTTTCTGCGCCGAGAATTTAACATCGAATTCAGCGGTTTCCATTTTACCGTATTTGAATTCAATCTCATTCAGCAACCCGGCGATACGCTGACCGCTACCTGCGAGCATCTCAACGAGCATTGCGGAGGCGAACACACTATCTTTGCCTTTGATATGCCCTTTTATTGTCAAACCGCCGCTACTCTCACCGCCGATTAACGCATCTGCCTCGTCCATTTTCCCTGAAATCCACTTGAATCCGACAGGTACTTCGTGGCATTTCTGCCCGAAATCCTCCGCGATACGGTCGAGTATATGGGTGGTTGCGAGGTTGCGTACGACGTCGCCGCGTAACCCCTTGTATTGGAGCATATAGTAATAGAGTAGGGAGAGTATCTCATTCGCGGAAATATACCGACCAACCTCATCGAACACGGCTATTCTGTCGGCGTCGCCGTCAAGTGCAATACCGAGGTCGTATCTCCCGGCGATTACTTTTTCTTTGAGTTCGGTGAGCCGTTCGGGGGCGGGGGCAGGGTACTTACCGCCGAAATACGCATCGTGGCTGTCGTGTATTGTATCCATCTCCACGCGGCACACGGACAGTATAGTATTGAGTGTCGGTTTACCGACGCCATACATCGGGTCGAGGAGTACGCGCATATTTTGCGATTTGATACGGTCAATGTCGAGGTTCGCAAGGATACTGTCGCAGTAATCGTTAGACGGATTTATGAGTTTAATTATACCGTCCGCGACTGCTTTGTCAAACGCCGTGTACTTAGGGAATGTGCCTTTCGCGATAATATCCTCAAACACGTCTGTTACTTCAACATCGGCATCGCGCCCACCCTTGATGAATATTTTTATACCGTTGTAGTCGAACGGGTTATGGCTTGCCGTGATAGCCATACCGTAGTAAGTGCCGCGTTCTTTAACGGAGAACATTACGAGTGGGGTAGGGACGAACTTGTTGATAAAGAACACAGTAATTCCATTTGCGGCGAACACTTCCGCCGCCCATTCAGCGGCTTTATCGGATAGGAAACGGCGGTCGTAGCCTAATACAATCTCTTGTTGTTCCTTGGCTTTCATATCGTCGGCGACTGCCTGTGACAACAACCGAATATTATCGGCGACAAACGTATCCCCGATAATTGCGCGCCAACCGCCCGTTCCGAACCAACGACCGCCTTTTTTCGCGATATTGGCGCGTTTTTCGTTCGCACGGGTGAGTATCCTGTCCACAAAGTCGAGTTGTTCGGGGGTATTCACACCGAATATCTCGTTGCTATTGCTGATGAGGTAAGTCTTGACAATGCCGCCCGATTTTTGGATTATCTCGGGGACATCGGTAAGCAAAAACTCACGCAATTCCATATTCAACGGAATTTTGGGAATAGCGGCGAGCAGCGCGGATTTTTTGAACACATAGAGTCCGACATTGAGTTCCGCGGATTTAAGTTGCTCGTCCACAAAGTTGCGCTGTTCAATAATCTTCTTGAACGTGCCATCGTCATCAAAGGTTACTTTACCGTACCTAAGCCCCGCATTGGGTGCATCGGAGGTGAGGAGGGTACAGGCGGCGTTAGTTTCCGCGTGTTGCCCGAGCAAACCCGATATTGTGGTGCGGCTTATGAGGGGCATATCCCCATATATAACGATTATATCCTCATCGGCATCGCCTGCGGCAATGAAGTCCGCCGCCGATTTAATGGCATCGCCCGTGCCGTGCGGTTCTTTCTGCTCGATATAGGAATATCCGCCGCCGATACGCCCGATTACGGACTCTTTGGCAACACCGACAATTACGCCGATGTCCTTTTGCGGCAAGAACCCCAAATTATCGAGAACGTGTTCGAGGAGTGGTCTGCCCCCCGCCTGACGCATAACCTTTTGTTTCTCACCGCCGAGGTGCGCTATCCGCGTACCCGAACCAGCCGCTAATACGACCGCTTTCATATCTTACTACCTCAATTAAAAAATATTACTTTTTGTGCTTTGTCATTCATCGGGGTTAGGAATCCCACGCGTTTCCATTATATTACGCCGATACAAGTTTGGGGTTTCCCCCTCTATTTTCTTGAACACACGCGCAAAATGAGCCGGGTCTGAAAAACCCAATTGAGTTGACACCTCAGCAATACGCATACCCGGGTCTTTCAGCATATCCTTTGAAACGTCAATCCGCGCCTCATTCAGCAACTCATAGAAATTTTTCCCGATAAGTTGCTTTAACAGCACAGACAAATACCATTTGCTTACGAAACCCGCGGCGGCGGCATGTTCAAGCGTAATTTTCTCTTTGCAATGGTCTTTGATATAACTGCAAGCCTGTTGCACCGCGAAGTTACCCGCGCGCGGCGTAAGTTGTTTTGGTGTATCCGAGTTTTTCAGTTCCGCGATACACTCCGCGCTGTATTCAAACGCAATACGGCGGTTCACTTCCTCAACTGCCTCGGTGAGTTCCGCCATTTTAGTAGGTTTGGTGAGTATCCGAACAACGCCCGCATTACAGAGCCGCCGCGCAGTTTCAAAGTCCTTATACGACGTCAGTACAACCGCTTTAAGGTGCGGACATACTGTAATTGCCGCATCAAACAAATCCGCGCCGTTGCCGTCCGAAAAGAGCATCTCAGTGAATATCACATCGGGTTTCACGCGTATTATAAGTTCAACTGCCTCGCGTAAAGTCACAGCCGTGCCACACACCTCGTGACCATACTTTTCCCAAGGCAATATCGCCTTTAACCCCTCCGAAATACGCCTGTCCTCATCGAATATAAGCGTTCTATACATACGCCCTCATTTGTGCGTACTGAACCTGCAAAATACAAGTTCTACCTCTACCGCGAGGAGTTGTTGTTAAATTATGTTAAATAAATTCAGGCGTCAAGCCGTGGGGACGACCCGACAACTTAACGCCTGATTTTGCCTTTTCAGCCAATATTGCAAAAGGTTAAATTAACCCTTGACCGCGCCTGCGGTTAAGCCCTTAACGATATTCTTTTGTAGGAAGATATAAGCGATAAGGACGGGGATAACGATAAGCACGACTGCCGCCGCGACTTGCCCGTAGTTCGGTTTCATACCTTGCGCCGATATTTCCGCGAGGAATCGCGTTACCGTGTAACGGTCGGCTTTAAGGAAGAACCGCTGTGTGAACAGGTCGTTGTAAGACCACAAGAATGTGAATATCGCTACCGTTGCGAATGCGGGGCGTGCGAGTGGGAATATGATTTGGAAGAATATGCGGTAGATATTATACCCTTCGATATACGCCGCCTCTTCCATATCAACGGGGATAGACTTGATAAAGCCCATTAACACTGTGATTGAGAACGCGAGGTTGCCCGCGATTTGCGGTAAAATAACCGCGAGTACGTTTTGCCATTCGGCTTTATCCGTACCGGCGAGTCCCCACGAGAATTCCATTTGGAACACAGGGATAATCGTGGAGAACACGGGGAACATCATCGAGGCTATGACGAACGATTCCGCGAACTGGTGTCCTTTGAAGTTATACCGCGCAAGCCCATAAGAAGCCATACCCGCGAGGAGCATAACGACAATCGTTACCACGATTGAGATAGTCAGTGAGTTTTTATAACCTGTTCCGAAGTTACCGAGGGTAAATTTCGGGTTGTAGGATTCTTTATCGGGGTTGTACGACGGATTACCCTTATTGGTAATCGCACCCTCAGACTTCAACGATTTTTCACGCGCGTCAGAGTGAGGAAAGTTATCAAGCCCGACAAATATATCACGCGTACCGTCTTTAATAGACTGGTTTTTGATTATCTTTGCATCGTTTGCGTCCATACCATTCTTGACGTTATTCTCGTATTCGTCTTCAAGACTTTTCTCATACGTTGGTGAGATATACGATCCGATTGGCAAACGGAACGGAGTTTCCGTAACCGCACTGCCCGTCTTAAACGAACTGGTAATAACCCACATAAACGGGAACACTGTGAGGATAGCCCAAGCAGCAAGCACAACATAGATTACGATGATGCCGGGGGTGATTTTTTGCTCGCTCATCATAATGTCGCTTGGCTTTCTCTGCTTTTTCTTTTTCTTCTTTTGGTCATTCATTTTTTTATACCCCCTTACTCAATAATCTCTTTGCGAGAAGACTTTGTTCGCCAATTGCGATACAACCACGCCGAGGATAACCATTGCAATACCTATGGTTGCCGCAAAGTCGACGTCTACGTCGCCGGACATTTTATTCATATAAGTCGCCATAAGCCAACCTTTACCGCCACCTGCCTCTGTACCGAGGAGGACATAAGGAAGGTCGAAAACTTTGAGCGAACCAGTAATGCCGAGCGTTACGCAAGTGCAAATCGTATTACGGAGCAAAGGCAGTGTGATATAAGTTACACGCTGCATCGGGTTTACGCCGTCAATTCTTGCCGCCTCGTAAATATCCATACTGATATTGTTAAGACCAGTGGCGAGGATTACGAAGTAGAAACCGATATATTGCCATACAACGGGCACGAGCATCGGGATATAAATGTTATTGCCTTCAAAGAAGTTCACGCCTGTTCCGCCGAACAGTGATACAATCAACCCATTTAGCAAGCCGTCTTTCGGATACACGGAACTGTACTTGAAGATAATCAAGAACAATGCACCGAGGGCGGTTGCGGAGATTACAATCGGGAAGAAGTAGATAGTACGGAAGAATTCCGCGCCGCGGGGAATTGCGTCAACGAGGATAGCGAGGACGATTGCAAGACCGACTTGGAATATCAATGTGCAGAGCATCATAATGAACGTATTCTTATATGAGGTCAGCATATTCGGGTCGGTGAAGAGCCGAGTGTAGTTACGGAACAAATTCGCGCCGTCGTAGGACGGACCAACGAGTACAACGCGGTCAACATTTGGGAGTTGCAAAGAACCCGCAACGACTGCGCCGAACGAACCGTCTTTCGGACGAAGAACAACTTTATCGCCGCTGTGGTCGATGTCGTCTTCTTTGCCGAGCGCGATACTAATCATTTGGAGAGGCTTTGTACCTGCCGTCAGCGTAGCAATTTCATCTTCATAAAGGTCGATGAGGTAATTTGCGGCGTTGATTTCCTCAGGGTCGGACAGCGTTGCGATTTCCGCCTTTTTAGCCGCTATCATATCCTGAAACTTCACGATATTGACTTGGATAAAGGAGTAGTCGTTGATGAACGCCAACACTTTCGGAGTAAGGAGCAAACCGTTATCCTTCTCGAATATATCGAGTTCTTTAACTTTTTGGTCAAGTCCGAAAATATGGTTTTTGAGGTAACTTCCGAATTCAGTGGTAAGAGTATCTTTCCAACTGCTGCCGGAGAACTTCGCGACTGCGGGAGTAACGGAAGTATCAACCGTTCCACCGGGCCAAGTTATGGTACCGTCGTCGTTGAATTCGATGAGGTCGCCGCTGAGTAACACTCTCTCACCGTTATCATCGGCTCCGGCTGCCGGCTGACCGCTTTTAATCTGCGTGATAACCTCAGGTGAAAGCACAAGGCTCGAACCGCCGTTATACGCGTTTATTTCAGATTTGAGCGCGTCGGTTTCGCTTGCACCCGATTTAATGGTTTCAATATAGTCGAGAATAATTTGCTGAGCGGCGGGGTCGAGGTCGTCAACCCAATCCGACTTGGTAAAGTAAACCGCCGTATAAGCGGAGATTGATATATCAGGCTCGATAATATCGCCGTCAGCCCAGACGACCGTCCCGTTTTGGTTTATAACCGCCTCTTGTCCGTTGTTCGGAACCTCGAACGGAGAGTCGGACGTCGCCTTCATACGGGCGAACGAAAACGCCACGTTGAACACGAAAGGGTAGTATAAGTAAACAAGCATAAACACGGTCGCGGGAATTAGGAACAAAAACAGCGGACCGCGTTTTTTGAAGACCATTGAGTTCATAGTCTAAGATACCTTTCTAAAATTATTTTCAAAGAAACGAGACTCCGATAAACTTATTACTCACCTCCGCGTACAATAATATCTTGCAAATTATATAATGTGCTACAATATTTTTCAAGTATTGATTACTTTTTTGACATATTGCACAAAAACCAACCTCCTCAGCACACGTTTTTCACAAACAATACACAAAAACTCCATATACCTATATATGGAGTTTTTAACCTGCTTAGAACTTGCCGATGTTCGATTTACCGACCTTTTTTGAACCCGAAAAATAAACGGAGTACACCCGATAATATTTTCGGACTTCTCACAACCTTTATTTTCACAGTAACCCTCCTGTACTATTATTTTACTTGATTGGGGAACGGATAATGATTACGCCAACCGCAATTAAACCTAAACCACAT
>JAISLG010000068.1 GCA_031260615.1 Oscillospiraceae bacterium
CACTTCTGTAATGCGTACGTTTGTCACGATTACCTCGAATATGTGCGCGTTGTATACCTGTACATTGCACGAAAATTTCGCGTTGCCGCTTTTCGCCGCTTTCCGACATTCATTTTGAAACCACTTACTCAGCGTACCCACGAATACATTTATATTCATGTCGAGTTTTTCAAGAAACTTTGCGTATTCGGCTTCGGTACTGTTGCCCGAATTTTGCGCCAAACTGCTTAATGATTTTGTTCCATTCATAACGGTTGCTCTCCCCATTTTTTTTGGGGTTAGTTTAGAATTTCTCTTTTTATTATTATTTCAAGTTTTCTTCGGTTTCGGTTTCAGTTCCGATTTCAGTTTCATTTTCGTCCGTTTCGATTTCGATTTCCTCGATAATCTCAATCGGCGATTCCTCACCGAAGTTATCGGGCAAACCGTTCGCGTGGTAATTCTCTTTCCCATTCTTAAACAGGAAGTATTCCCAAGCCTCGGAGAGTGCAATGACGGACGCGGTTATAATATCCTTTGACGCGCCAACGGTCGTCCAATTCCCGTATTCGTTGCTCATTTTAATTTCAACGCGCGTGATAGCGGCTGTATTCGCGTCGCCGTCGAATATCCGCACGGTGTAATCCGCGAGCCGAGTTGTTTTGAGGTCGGGGTAGAATATTTCGAGTGCTTTGCGGAGAGCCTTGTCAATCGCATTTACAGGTCCGTCACCCTCGTCCGCGGTAATCTCAGTTGTGTCGTAAACGCGCACCTTGACAATTGCTCCCGAGGGTATGCTTTTGATGACACCTACCTCGTCCGTATTCGGTATCTGCGAGGAAACTACCTTGAAGTCAATCAGTTCAAAGTACGGCTCGTATTCACCTGTTTCACGCCGCAACATAAGTTCAAAACTTGCATCGGCGGACTCGAAAACATATCCCTCCGACTCCATTTTTTTAACTTTTTCGACAATCGCGGCGACAATGGGGGAATCTTTTGGGGTTTCGGTGAGGATAGAGGATATTTTCTGTGCAACGGCGGCTTTCCCCGAGTGTTCTGAGATAAGGAATTTGCGGTTGTTGCCTACTTCTTCGGGAGCAATCTGCTCAAACGCGTTGGAATTTTTCGCCACGGCATCGGCGTGCATACCCGCCTTATGCGCGAACACTGACCGTCCGACATAAGGGGTGTTATCGCGCACCGCGTAGTGGGATATTACGCCCACCTCATTTGCTACGCGCGTAATTTTCTTGATGTCGGCGATACATTTCACACCGAGTTTAAGTTGCAAATTCGGGATAACGGACGTGAGCGCGGCATTACCTGCCCGTTCACCGTACCCGAGGAGTGTCCCTTGTATCTGTGTCGCGCCCCCTTGCACGGCGGCAATACTGTTTGCCACGGCGCAATCGGAGTCATTATGCGCGTGGATACCGATAAAGTAGAATTTTTTCTTGCCATCGTTCGTTTCGAGAATATACTTGTCGAGCGCGTCTTTCGTTTCGCGCGTAATCCGCTGCACCTCATCGGGGAATGTACCACCATTGGTGTCGCATAATATCACGCCCTCCGCGCCCGTACCGAGGGCGGCTTTGAGCGTACTTAACGCGTAATCGGGCTTAGCCTTGTACCCGTCAAAGTAGTGTTCGGCATCGAACATAACCGTACGTTTTTTGGACGTCAGGTATCGGACGGAATCCTCAATCATCGTGATATTTTCGTTGAGCGACACATTAAGGACATTAAGGACGTGAAAATCCCAACTCTTGCCGAATATTGTTATACGCTGTGTTTTTGCGGATAACAACGCCTTTAATCCGCTATCCTCGGCAGGCAAAACATTATTTTTCTTTGTCGAGCCGAACGCGACTATTTTTGCGGTTTTGAGTTCGAGTTTTGACGATTGCAGTTCCTTAAAAAACTCGGCATCTTTTGGGTTACTGCTCGGGTTACCCGCCTCAATAAAATGCACGCCGAGGTCGTCGAGCCGCTGTATAATCGCGAGTTTGTCCGTATTCGAGTAACTTATACCTTCACTCTGCGCCCCGTCGCGCAAACTCGTATCGTAAATCTCGACTTTTTTTGCCAGATACAAGTTTTGTTCTTTTTTCTTTGCAACAGCCATTTTTTTAACTCAACCTATTTTTTCAATCTTGAATACGTCATACAATTTCGACAACCGCCGAACGATAAAGTCGGCTTTACCCGCACCCGGACCTTCGAGTACAATAGTCATATCGGCTTTTGTCTTGTCGTCTTTCCGCGTAACGGAGTGTATTTCCCGCATATTCGCTTCGGGTACGCGGTTGACTTCCCCCGTAATTCGGCGGAGTACCCCGGCGGTGTCGCTTACTTCGAGCCGTATTTCCACACGTTTATAGTTTTCAATATTTTCCATAAATAAATCACATCTCGTAAATCGGTTTGGTAATATCTTTGCCCGGGAACACCATAGGCAACACATTATAGTCAGGCGAGGTAATGACCTCGACCAACACGGGCGCGTTATATTCGATTGCGGTTTTGAGTCCTGTTTCGATACTTTCCTTGGTGTCGATGCGGACATATTTTATCCCAAAAGCCGCCGCGAGTTTGTTATAATCCACGCCGCTGTATCCGTTTTGTTCGCTAAGTATCGTATGCGAGAAACGCGCGTCATAGAATAATTTTTGCCATTGCCGCACCATACCGAGAACGCCGTTGTTGAAGAGTAATATCTTGACGGGTATATTATATCGGGCGAGCGTTGAAAGTTCATTCAAATTCATACCGAACGACCCGTCACCCGACACGCATACAACGTCCTTGTCGGGAACACCGATTTTTGCTCCGACAGCGGCACCGAGCCCGAATCCCATAGTACCGAGTCCGCCGCTTGATATGAAACTTCTCTGTGCGCGGTAGGTATAGTATTCTGCCGCCCACATCTGGTTTTGCCCGACTTCTGTGGTAATTATCGCATTCCCTTCGGTAATATCCGACAGTGTGTGGAGTACGTCAAACGGGGTTACGGGGTATTCGGGGGTAGCGGCTTGTTTCGGGAAGTGCCGCGATTTAGTCCGCACTTCGGCGACCCAACCGTTATCGGCGCGTTTTTCCACGAGGGGAATCAACTGTGCAAGCACGGTTTTGGCATCGCCTTCGATGTCGAGTTCAGTCGGGATATTCTTCCCGTGTTCGGAGTTATCGATGTCGATGTGTATAATTTTCTTTTCGCCGAATAGGTTCTTGTCGCCTGTAACGCGGTCAGAAAACCGCGCACCTACCGCGAGTATTAGGTCAGAGTGTTCAAACGCGTACGCGGCGGCTGGGGTGCCGTGCATACCGAGCATACCGATGTAGTTATTCCACTTATGGTCGACTGCTCCGTGACCCATAAGCGAACAGGCAACGGGCGCACCGAGTTTTTCCGATAACAGGCTTAGTTCCGCGCCTGCATTCGCGGATATTACGCCGCCGCCCGCATACACGAACGGGCGTTCGGATTTTGCAAGCATATCCCGCGCCGTGTTAATTTCCTTTTCGCCGGCGCGTATTTTCCATTTCCCGTTCCCGTAATCGGAGTTATTCCCTTGCGGAAAGTATTCACAAACGGCGGCGGTAATATCCTTGGGAATGTCGATAAGTACGGGACCTTTACGCCCCGTTTCAGCAATCTTAAACGCGTCACGAATTGTATCGGCGAGTTTGGTAATATCCGTTACGAGGAAGTTATGCTTAGTCACGGACATTGTTATACCGACAATATCGAGTTCTTGAAAACTTGCAAGCCCGAGCAAATCCTGTGACACATTGCCTGTAATTGCGACAACGGGCGAGGAATCCATATACGCACTTGCAAGCGCGGTAACCAAATTCGATGCACCCGGTCCGCTCGTCGCAATAACAACGCCTGTTTTCCCTGTTGCCCTTGCGTAGCCGTCGGCGGCGTGACCCGCGTGCTGTTCGTGCGATGTCAAAAAGTGCTTGATTTTGCCTTGTTTTTCGTATTTGTATAGCGCGTCATATATATTAAGCACTGCACCGCCGGGGTATCCGAACACGGTATCCACGCCGAGTTCGAGCAGTGTTTCGAGTATAATTTCAGAACCGTTTATAGTTTTACTTTGCACGACTGTTATCAGTTTTCCTTTACTTTATTGTTGGGTTGCCAATTCTTTTTTGATAATTTCGCTGAACTGTTTCGACACAAGTTTCATAATTTCCGAATTTCGCGCCTTACCGAACACACCCGTCATACGATTGTAGAGGTTACGCGTATCACGCGCGGTCTTGAAAATTTGCAGGACATCATCGCGTTTTTCCCGTTCGGTATCGGTAATTGTCGGGTTTGCGAGTAGTGCCTCCGCCATCTGCACGCGAGTATTCGTCTGTTCGGCGGTTAATTTATCCGTCTGAACAACATTCAAGTTTATCTTACGGTGTTTCTCTTGTTGTGCAGTGTCTTTTATTTTCGCGGTATTTTCGGCGTTCTTGGCGTTATTGGCGTTCTTGATTTTAACAGGCTTTTCCGTCTTAGTTGACGCCTTTTCGGGCTTGGGTAGTTTGGGTTGTTTGCCCTGTTTACTTTGAATATTTTGAGGTTGCGCGGGTTGCGCGGGCAGTGCCTGAACAGGCTGTGTCTGTGTTGGTTTTACAGATTGCGTGGCAATTGTCGGCTTTTCCGCGTTTTTTACAGAATTATTCGCGACAACTTGCTTGACTTCTGGCGTTGCAACTGGCTTATTTTCGGGTTTTGCGACGGGCGTTGCAACTGCAATATCGGGCTTTGTTTCGGGGGTAATTGTATCCTTGTATTTCTTATACGACCCGTCTTTAAGCATTTTTTTAGCCGCGTTATACAACACAATACCGCGCTCCCCCGCGAATTGCCGTATCAACTCATTGTGGAGATAAAGCAGATTGCATTTTTCCGCATACGCCTTATCTATCGCACGCATTTCATCTGGTGTAATCTTCAAATCGGGCGCGGCGGTATTCGCGGTTCTTGAAACTGTCACGACAGGCGTAGGGGTAATGTCTTTTATAGGCTTAGTTTCGGATATTTCCGTTTTTTCCGCCACCTCGCGTTTAACAATGTCACTCGGAGATTGCACGGCAACGGGCGGTTGTTTCGGCAGTATATGCGAGTTAAGCCGCGCAGTAATCTGGTCGGCGATGATATTTTTGAGGGGGCGTGTCGGTGGGGGGGCAGTTACTGTATTAGGAGTGGTTTCCGCGATAGTTGCCGTATTATTCACTGTATTTTCTTCAACGGGTAATTTCCGTACAGACGGTACTATTGCGCGGTTTAATCCTCCGCCGCCCGACACAAACGCGGTCTTGACAGTATCCGTTGTTTTCGGCAAATTCGATAACGGAGGCACGGGAGCGGCGGCGAGCAACCCGGGTGTAGGTTGTATTGTCGGCGAGGTCGGCGTAGCAGTGCCATTCGCGGTAACGGTCGAGTTTATTGCATTTGTAGCGGTAGTCCCGTTAATTGCCCTGTCTTTGAGTTTTTCTGAATTGCTTGCCCAAATAAGGTACGTCCTGACATCTCTGAAACGTCTGAAAAACAGCGCGGAATCCGCACCTGTCGCGACACCTGTTTCACGCGCGGCGAACTCAGTATTCCAAAAGTCAACAGACGCGTCGTAACCCCCGTCGATAGTAATGACGATATGTTTAGCGTCGGGGTGGTTCACGATATTCGCGCCGATGAAGGTAACAATCTGGAAATCGAGGGAGTTACGCGCCGTCCGTTCGGAGCGGTAATATTTACTTATACAGTTTGCGTTTTCGAGGCTAAAGAGGAGGTCGAACGTAAGCGCGTTGGCGTTATCCGAGTAAAAGAAGTACACGGTATCGTCGGCGGTGAGTTCTTCAAGCCCTTTAAGTCCGTCTGAATGGACATTTTCAAAGTCCACATAAAAATATCGCATTGAAAAAAATTTCTTTCTGTGTTTTGTTTTGGTGTAGTTTAATAATGTTGGAAGTTAAAAATGAAAAAAAATAATATTGTCGGCTGTTGGTCTGTAAGCCGTGTTCTGTCGCGTATAATCATCTATCTTGAATACTCGTCGCCGAGCATTTCGAGCCTTCGCCAAATCGGAATGCCGAGCAAGCATTTAACCCCGATTTCCATTAGCGAAGTTGCAACGGGCAGAGTTTACACATCAATTTGTTCTCACAAACTATGGTGGGCTCTTACCCCACCTTTCCACCCTTACTCCCGAAATATATCGGGAGCGGTATAATCTCTGTTGCACTAAGTCGTAGGGTCGCCCCCCGCAGAAGTTATCTGCTGCCCTGCTCTATGTTGCACGGACTTTCCTCACGGGTAAAATTCCCGCGCGATTATACAACCAACAGCCGTGTATTGCGTTTGGTATGATATTACTAACAGTAGGCGTTGAGAATTTCCCAACGCCTTGCTGTCATATTTGTCTGAGAATACAAAGGGTAAGATTATTCAGCGTTTACCTTAGTAACGACACCCGAACCAACGGTACGGCCGCCCTCACGGATAGCGAAACGGAGGTTTTCCTCGATAGCAATCGGGGTAATGAGTTCTACGTCAATTGTAACGTGGTCGCCGGGGATAGCCATTTCCTTATCAGCGGGGAGGGTTATTGTACCCGTAACGTCGGTAGTACGGAAGAAGAATTGCGGACGATACTTGGTGAAGAACGGGGTATGACGACCGCCCTCTTCCT
Organism: Oscillospiraceae bacterium; assembly: GCA_031260615.1. Lineage (GTDB taxonomy): Bacteria > Bacillota > Clostridia > Oscillospirales > Ruminococcaceae > Ruminiclostridium_E. Next base: position 6,678 of record JAISLG010000068.1, read on the forward strand.
TTTTCAGAACGTAAACCTGACCCGTAAACTTGGTATGGGGGTGAATCGAACCGGGTTTGCAGAGAACCTGTCCGCGCTGAATTTCCTTGCGTTCAACACCGCGGAGGAGCGCACCGATATTATCGCCTGCTTCCGCGTAGTCGAGGAGTTTACGGAACATCTCGATACCGGTAACGACGGTATCTTTGGGTTCTTCGGTGATACCGGTGAGTTGAACCTTATCGTTGAGGTTAAGTTTTCCGCGCTCAACACGCCCGGTAGCGACAGTGCCGCGCCCGGTGATAGTCATAGTATCCTCGACCGGCATCAAGAACGGCAAATCCGACTTGCGTTCGGGGGTAGGGATATAGGAATCGACAGCCGCCATAAGTTCGAGAATACACTTGTATTCGGGAGCGTTGATGTCGGTGGATTCAGATTCGAGAGCGACCTTAGCGGAACCGCGTACAATCGGCACATTCTCGCCGTCGAACTCATTTTGAGAGAGAACATCGCGAATATCCATATCAACGAGGTCGAGGAGTTCCTCATCGTCCACGTCGTCGCACTTGTTAATGAACACAACCATAGAGGGCACGTTTACTTGGTGAGCAAGGAGAACGTGTTCTTTGGTTTGCGCCATAGGGCCGTCAGTACCGGCAACAACGAGTATTGCGCCGTCCATCTGCGCCGCGCCCGTAATCATATTTTTGATATAGTCGGCGTGACCCGGACAGTCAACGTGCGCGTAGTGGCGGTTATCGGTTTCGTATTCAACGTGAGCGGTGTTGATAGTGATACCGCGTTCGCGTTCCTCGGGGGCTTTATCAATTTGGTCATACGCTTCAAATTTCGCAAAGCCTTTGAGAGCAAGCACCTTAGTAATAGCGGCGGTAAGGGTAGTTTTACCGTGGTCGACGTGACCGATAGTACCGATATTAACGTGGGGTTTATTTCGCTCGAATTTTTGTTTTGCCATTGGTTCCTCCAATTTATAGTTTTGGTATTTTTTGTATTATAATTATTTCCGCCGATATTGCAACTGAATTTTGACACAGGGTTAATTCCGCGCCTGTTTTTTCACGGTAATTTTCTCCGCGATAGACTTAGGCACTTCGGTGTAGTGCGACGGTTCCATAACGTAACTTGCACGCCCCTGTGTTTTCGAGCGCAAGTCACTTGTATAGCCGAACATTTCGGAAAGCGGAACATTCGCCTCGACTTTTTTAGTCCCGTTCATATCGTCGGTACCGAGGATAACGCCGCGCCGCGAGTTAAGGTCGCCGTTGACGGTACCGAAGTAGTCGTCGGGAACGAACACAGCAACGTGCATAATCGGTTCGAGGATAACGGGGTTTGCGAGTTTGCACGCCTCTTTGAAAGCCATTGACCCGGCGATTTTGAACGCCATTTCGGACGAATCGACTTCGTGGTAACTGCCATCGTAGAGTGTAACTTTCACGTCAACAACGGGGTAACCGGCATTGATACCCGACAGCATTGCTCCTTGAATACCTGCGTCAACGGCGGGGATATATTCTTTGGGGATTGCGCCGCCCACGATTTTGTTAATAAACTCATAGCCTTTACCTGTTTCATTCGGCTCAACGATAAGTTTAACGTGACCGTATTGACCTTTACCGCCCGACTGTTTCGCGTACTTATGCTCGTGGGTAACGGATTTACGGATAGTTTCGCGGTAAGCGACTTGGGGTGCGCCGACATTCGCTTCGACCTTAAATTCGCGGAGCAACCTATCCACGATAATTTCGAGGTGAAGTTCACCCATACCCGCGATAATGGTCTGACCTGTTTCGACATCAGTCCAAGTTTTGAAGGTTGGGTCTTCCTGTGCAAGGCGCGACAAACCGATACCCATTTTTTCCTGACCCGCCTTAGTTTTCGGCTCGATAGCCAAGTTGATAACGGGTTCGGGGAACTCCATAGATTCGAGGACAACGGGGTGTTCCTCGGTGCAAAGGGTATCGCCTGTTGTAGTAAGTTTAAGACCGACAGCGGCGGCAATATCCCCGGCGTAGCAACAATCAATATCCTGACGGCTATTCGCGTGCATTTGGACTATGCGACCGAGGCGTTCTTTTTTATTTTTGGTACTGTTAAGGATATGCGAGCCTGCCTCAGCGACACCTGAGTAAACGCGGAAGAAACAAAGATTCCCTACAAACGGGTCGGTCGCAATTTTGAACGCCAACGCCGCGAAGGGTTCCTCATCTGCTGATTTACGGAGTTCTTCCTCATCTGTTTCGGGGTTTACGCCCTTGATAGGCGGAATGTCGAGGGGGGAGGGCATATAGTCGATAACTGCGTCGAGGAGGGGCTGAACGCCCTTATTACGGTAAGACGTACCGCAAGTCACGGGGACTATACGGTTAGCGATGCAAGCGCGGCGAATAACGGCTTTAAGTTCGGGCTCGGATATTTCCTCACCTGACAGGAACTTTTCAGCTAATTCATCGTCCTCACTTGCCGCCGCGTCAATCATTTTTTCGCGGTATTCCTCGGCGAGCGCGAGCAAATCCTCGGGGATAGGCTCAGACTTAACGTCCACGCCCTTGTCGTCGTAATACATAATGGCGCGCATACGCACCAAATCTATTACACCCTTAAAGGTATCTTCCGCGCCGATAGGGAGTTGAATTGGTACGGCATTTGCTTTCAAACGGTCGCGCATCATCTGCACGACACGGAAGAAGTCCGCACCCATAATGTCCATTTTATTGACATAAGCCATACGCGGCACGCCGTATTTATCTGCTTGCCGCCACACGGTTTCGGACTGCGGTTCAACGCCGCCCTTAGCGCAAAGTACGGTAACAGAGCCATCGAGAACGCGCAAACTGCGTTCAACCTCGACGGTGAAGTCAACGTGACCGGGGGTGTCGATGATATTTATGCGATGTTGGGGACTGTCGGGGTTATTCCCGTGACGCCAAAAGGCGGTGGTAGCAGCCGAGGTGATAGTTATACCACGTTCTTGTTCCTGTTCCATCCAGTCCATAGTTGCCGCACCCTCGTGGACCTCGCCGATTTTATGGGTTTTACCTGTATAGAAAAGGATACGCTCGGTGGTAGTGGTTTTGCCGGCGTCTATATGCGCCATAATCCCGATATTTCGGGTTTGTTCCAATGATATTTCTCTTGCCATCTAATACAAACACGCGCCACGCGGATACGCGCGCGGCACTGTGAAAAACAATGCACGCACCGCACCGCGATAACTCACCATTTATAGTGAGCAAACGCTTTGTTAGCCTCCGCCATCTTGAAGGTATCTTCGCGTTTTTTAACTGCGCCGCCCTGACTTTTGAGGGCGTCGAGTATTTCGTGCGCGAGTCTTTCCTTCATAGTTTTTTCGTTTCTCTTCCTGCTATAAAGCACCAACCAACGGAGCCCAAGCGTACGTTTACGGTCGGGGCGGGGTTCAATCGGGACTTGATAGTTTGCACCGCCAACGCGGCGGGATTTTGTTTCGAGGACGGGCATAATATTTTTAAGAGCCTCCTCGAACGCTTCGAGCGGGTCTTTACCTGACTTCTCGGCTACAATATCGAACGCGGAGTACACAATTTTTTGTGCCACGCCCTTCTTGCCGTCGAGCATTACATTGTTTATCAAACGCGTGACGAGTTCACTATTATAGAGTGGATCCGGCAGAACGTCACGCTTCGGGACATTGCCTCTTCTCGGCATAGTCTTCCCCTTTCGGTTTATGGTTTAATTTGCGAGCATAAATATACTCACAGGGTACTCTTATATTATAAAAAAATACAAGGTTACGCAAGGGCGGTGTCCCGATTATGGGAATCGGGGATACACCAATATTCCTTACTTTTTCTTCGCAGCCTTCGGACGTTTTGCGCCGTATTTGCTGCGGCTTTGCGAGCGTTTTTCAACACCGGACGCGTCAAGCGTTCCGCGAATGATATGGTAACGCACACCCGGCAGGTCTTTTACTCTGCCGCCGCGAATAAGGACGACGCTGTGTTCTTGAAGTTTATGCCCGATACCGGGGATATAAGCGGTAACTTCATACCCGTTGCTTAATCTCACACGCGCAATTTTACGCATAGCGGAGTTAGGCTTTTTCGGTGTATGGGTACGCACCGCCGTGCAAACTCCGCGTTTCTGCGGAGCTTGTACGTCTATTTCCGCTTTTTTGAGGGTGTTAAGCCCTTTCAAAAGAGCGGGCGATTTGGATTTCTTCTCGGAAACCTCGCGTCCTTTGCGAACAAGTTGGTTAAAGGTCGGCAACCCGATTCCTCCTTACTTTTATTTATTTATCCTACACACAGTCGGACAAATACTCATTTTACTTATTTTTACCGTTTTGTCAAGGTGTTTCTTGATTTATGTTTTGTCCGAACTTCAAACAGGCACAAGCCCTAACCCATTAAGCTGATACACCTTATTTCTTGCCAGTTTTAGATTCCGTTTTAGATTTCTTGCCACCCTGTTCATTAGATTTTTTCGCTGTATCTGTCTTTTTCGCTGTATCTGTCTTTTTCGCCGTATCTGTCTTTTTCGCCGTATCTGTTTTTTTTGCCGTATCTGTCTTTTTCGGACTTGCCGTCCTCACGGTATTCTCCCGTTTGCGTCTAACCAATACAAATATGATAACTCCCACGCAAATCGCAATCAATACGCATATTAGTACAATGGTATGCGTCATAGTCCAGTCGGTTGGGCTCGGCTTACCCTTGACGGGCGAACTCGATACATAAGGGTCGTTCAGCGCGTCAACATACTTTGCCGCGTAACTCCCAGACGGGCAATACACGAGGAACACAGCCGAACCGCCCTCGGGTCGCCCCGCGTGTGAAAACGCGTTTGCGCCGATTTCCGTAA
>JAISLG010000077.1 GCA_031260615.1 Oscillospiraceae bacterium
TTACCGTACCTGACGCGAAAAAGGTACGCAAATTGGCTCCGAATAAAAATTGTGAACCGCTATATTTCGCGGAAAACGACGAAGTGATTGTGGTATTCTATTTTAATATCCTCCCGAACCCGTTGACAAAATTTTTCATACAATCCCTCGCGCAAAACGGGGTAACTATGGTTATCCGCACAACGGACGCATTTGTTACGGCAGGGAAACTCGGCGAGATGTTCGACATACCGCCCGAAAATGTACGGATTTTACCGCAAGATTTCCACGTTATTTACGAAAAGGCGGCAAAATATTCTCCGACCGGGAGTTGCGACATTGTATGCGACGGGAGTTTTTCCTCGTTCGCGAATGGGATTATCGGGGCAAAGGCAGTAGTGAATTCGATACACTCGGCACGCTACGCGATAATCGCGGGGCTGATATTCGGGTGCATAGGTGTCCTGTCCGCGAGTGTGCTTGGGTCGGCGATTATGCTGAGTCCAACGCTGATAGTTGGCTGGAACCTCGCCTTCCTTATGCTTGCAAACCTCTTAGGCAAGCCAAAAAATGAGTAAGCGAACTAAGACACACAAACAGGACATCAAACATTAACGCACGGTTTAATCTTGTTAGCGCGTAACCAATTCCGTTAAAACCAACCTAAGTTGGCATTAAGGCTTTCTTTTGTTTCTTTTCTTCCTCGAAAGAAAAGAAACGTCCGCCCTCTCGTTGCCCCCCTATTTATATATTGTGAGGTAGTTGCCGTGAAAATTGATATAACTGCTATAAGCGCACGCCTGAAAGAGGCGCGTGAAACCGCCGGGTACTCTGTCAAAGATGCCGCGGCTAAAATGAGTATTAGCGAGGCGGAATACGCCGCGCTCGAAACCGATAAGGACGTAAAATTGTCCTTGTTATCGGAAGCGGCGGCGATATTTGGCGCGGACCTTGCCGCGATACTTACGGGTGACGAGCCGCGACTTAAACAATACGAGGTCACGAAAAACGGCGGTGGATTGCCTATTGAGCGGCGTGCTGGGTTTAATTATCGACACTATGCGCCATTTTTTAAGGGGCGAAAGTTGGAACCCATTTATGTTACCGCGCCCGAGAATAAAACCCCCGATGTTGAGTTGCAAAAGTCAACCCACGCGGGGCAAGAATGGGATTTCATCATTAAAGGGCAGTTGAAAGTTATAATCGGGAACAACACAGAATTGCTCAGCGCGGGTGACGGGATATACTACGACAGCGCGACTCCCCACGCAATGGCGGCGGTTGGCGGCGATTGCGAGTTTTTGGCTGTGTTGATAAACTGATAAGATTAAACTATGGTTGAATTAAACGTAAAATACGAGCGAGAGATTACCCGTGCGTTTCTGAAAGAATGGACGTACCAAAAATACGGTGGGAAACGGACGTTTACGCTGTATTTACCGATTATACTCGGCGTATTGGCACTCAGTGTGCTTTTGCTCGGGATAATGTCGATTATACTCGGGAACAATGCGCTGATGTACTTATCAATCGCGGCGGTTATCGCGTGTGTCGGGGCTGCGTTTGTGTTCCCGTTTACAATACGCCGCGCCGCAAACAAACTTGTCAAAGAACAGGAACATTCAACCACGGAAACGGTTTTACGCCTGTTTGACGATAAAATATTAGTGTCGATACGGAATAAAGGGGAAACGTCGGGGCAATACGGTAAACTGAGCCGCGATGCGATAACCGCCACGTTTATTTACCCTAAATTCGCAATACTCGTACTCGACGATGAACCGTTACTACTCGACTACAACGGAATTACCGAGGGGTCGCAAACCGAATTAGTACAGATATTGGCAAAATATAAACAACAAAAAGATTAAAGCGTACATTAACCAAAGAACGAGGAGAAATATATGTCAGGTCACTCCAAATGGTCGACCATTAAGCGGAAAAAGGGCGAAAAAGACGGTGCGCGCGCAAAAATATTCACGAAAGTGTCGCGCGAGATTATCGTTTGTATCCGCGAGTCGGGCAACCCAAACCCGACAACTAACGGCAAACTTCGCGCTTTGATTGCAAAAGCGAAACAAAATAGTATCCCGAATGACAATATTGACCGCCTTTTGAAAAAGGCGAGTAGCGAAAAAAGCGATTACAAACGCAAAGTTTACGAGGGATACGGCATCGGAGGCGTAGCGGTTATTGTTGATTGCCTCACCGACAACCTCAACCGCACTGCTGGCGAGGTGCGGCATTATTTCGACAAATTTGGCGGCAATATGGGCACGAGTGGCTGTGTGTCGTATTTGTTTACACCCAAAGGGATTATTATTCTCGATAACGAGGACGAAAAACTCGATTTCGACAAAGTTATGGAGGACGTTCTCGAAACGGGCGGCAATGACCTAAACTTCGAGCAGGACGAGGACGACGGCGAAACCGTTAATACCGTGAAAATCGAAACCGACCCCGATGTTGTGTCCGATGTTGCGGAAAAATTGACGGGGCTTGGTTATACTGTACTTTCAAGTGAGGTTCAAGAGATACCTTCAACCACCGCTGTGTTGAGTGAGGAGCAGTTAGTTAAATTTGAGTTGATGCTCGATGCAATGGAAGACTATGACGACGTGCAAAATGTTTGGCATAATTTGGAGAGTTAAGCATATATTCAATCAGTGTGTCAAACATAACAGGAACGATACTAATGGGAAATAACGCGGCAATTATCCTCGCGGCGGGGGACGGGAAGCGTATGGGAACCGACCTCCCGAAGGTGTTACTCGAAGTCGGCGGCAAGGCAATGCTCGGCTGGGTTTTGGACGCGGCAACAGGCGCGGGAATTGCAAATATTGGCGTGGTTGTCGGGAATAATTCCGATACGGTCGCCGCGTATTTGGCGGCGCGTGATGTGTCGTATCGCACGTTTATGCAATACGAGCGCAAGGGTACGGGGCACGCGGTTATGCAGGCTTTACCGATACTTAACGGGATTTCGGACGTTTTGGTATTGTGCGGCGATGCGCCGATGCTCGACAGCAAGACGATTTCGGGCGCGTACGAATATCACCGCGCGAATCGCCTGAAAGCGACCGTTATTACGGCAACGGTCGCGAAACCGCACGGTTACGGGCGTATTGTTCGCGATGAGGGCGGACATCTACTAAAAATAGCGGAAACTAAGGACTGCACGCCCGAAGAATTGCTGATAACAGAGGTAAATTCGGGGGCTTACTGGTTCGATTCGGCCGCGCTTAAAACTGCATTGCCCTTAATCGGGAACAATAATAAGTCGGGTGAATATTACTTGCCGGATGCGGTTGAGTTGATACGGAAAACGCGCATAGGTAACGGGGAAACAGACAGTTATGCGTGCGCGTATAACGCGGCGAGTGAATACATTGTCCTCGGAGCAAACGACCCCGAACAACTCGCGGCACTCGATAACCTTATGAAAACATTACACCACGATTGAATCGAATTGCAAATAATATTAAACCAGACTT
>JAISLG010000088.1 GCA_031260615.1 Oscillospiraceae bacterium
GCGGGGGGCCCGATGGGGGCTTTGCCCCCAAACCCCCACAAGGGGGGCTACGCGCCCCCCTTGACCCCTGCGGTACTCGCCGTACGGGCTGGAAGTTGCGATTGCAACCAAATTTATTCCGAGGGGTTCATTGTTGCGAACGCAAGTGAACGGGGACAAGTGACAAATGTATTGTATTTTTTTACGGGCAAAAACAGTTTTTGGGTATTATTTTGAATACAAATTTAATTGAGTTGTCTGACAAGCAAGCCACTGCCGCGCGGCTTGCCGAATATGAGTTGATATGCTTCCCGGCTAATCCGTGGAGTGCCGATATGGTACTTGGTACGCTTATGACGGGGTTCGCATACTTGGTCGAAACCGAATACGGGTATGCGCTCGGGCGTGTGTCGTATGAGATTGCTGAGTTGCTTATACTTGGGATATTCCCCGAACATCGCGGCAAGGGTATGGGTAAGGCGTTGCTCGCGGAGTTTATTGCGGAAACGAAACGGAAACACTACACGGTGCCTTTGGAAAAGATATTCTTGGAGGCTATGGCGGATAATACCGCCGCGCTACGCTTGTATACAAGTGCCGGGTTTACCGAGATTTATCGGCGGAAAGATTACTACGCGGTCGGCTCGGATGGAGTTATTATGGAACTCGGGTTGTGATAGACAGATATTGCAAATTGCGCGGTGTGGTATAAAAAAAATACATCGCTGAGGTATTATGGAACTTACAAATGAAACGCGTGCCAAGGTAATAAGCGAGGCACTCCCCTATTTGCGCGAATACGCCGGGCGCACAGTCGTTGTTAAATACGGCGGTGCCGCAATGGAAAATATCGAACTAAAAAACGCCGTAATGAGTGATATTGTACTGTTATCCCTCATCGGCGTTAAAATTGTACTCGTCCACGGCGGAGGACCCGAAATCAATGCGTTGCTCAAAAAAATCGGGAAAGAACCCAAATTCATAAACGGGTTGCGGTACACGGACGATGAAACCATTGATGCCGTCCAAATGGTATTGTCAGGCAAAGTGAATAAGCAACTTACCGCGTTAATTGCGCAACACGGCGGAAAAGCGTTGGGGTTATGCGGACTTGACGGGGAAATGCTCGTTGCCGAAAAGCATATCAGTACCCCCGATTTAGGTTTAGTCGGGGATATTGTGAAAGTCGATACCAAACCCATTGAAACCGCACTTGACAGCGGATACATTCCCGTAATCGCAACGGTTGCGGGCGATAGGTACGGTAAAGTATACAATATCAACGCGGATACCGCGGCGGCGAAGATTGCGGCGGCTTTGAAAGCGCGGAATTTGTTGTTGATGACGGATATTAAGGGGTTACTCCGCGATGTCAAAGACCCGTCGAGTTTGATTAAACTTGTTAAACTGCACGAAGTACCTGCACTAATACACGACGGTGTTATTACGGGCGGTATGCTCCCGAAAATAGATTGCTGTGTGGAGGCAGTGCGATACGGCGTGCATAAGGCGAATATCATTGACGGGCGGTTGCCGCATAGTATCTTGCTGGAACTGCTGACGGACGAGGGCGTGGGGACTATGATAGAGTAAGGGATAATTGCAACACCCCCCACGGCAACAGCCGAGGGGGGGATTACTCCATAAAATACCTAACGAGTTTAGCATATTCGTCCTGTGCGGGCAGACAAGTGTCCGTCAAAACCCCCTGTTCGTGATTGTATTCTTTCAGCCCACGATAGTAGTACAGTTTATGCTCGTGTCCGATAATGAATGGGCAAATCCCATATTTCAGACATTCCTTGAACATAATTAACCGCCCAACTCGCCCGTTCCCGTCTTGGAAAGGGTGGATATTCTCGAAACGGACGTGGAATGTGATTATGTCGGCAACGGTCGGCTTTTCAAGCGCGTTATATTCGCCGAGCAATACTGACATTTTCTCGGCTACTCGGTTCGGTGGTGTAGTTTCCGCGTTACCTACCATATTCGGGCGCGACTTGTATTCGCCTACATTAAACCAACTAAGCCGCGACTGCCGTGTACCCTGCTTTAATAGCCTGTGGAACTCCTTGATAATACACTCCGACAACGGTTTTTCCGCATTAACAAGCAGATAATCAAAACAAGCGAAGTGGTTTACAGTTTCGATAATATCGTCCACATTGGCGGTTTCGCCGTCCGTAACCCCAACCGTATTCGTTTCAAAAATGTATCGCGTTTGCTCCTCGGAAAGGCGACTGCCCTCGATACGGTTGGAATTAAAACTAAGTTTGATTTGCGTTTGGTGATACAACCCACCCTTAACTGCGGCGTTTTTTTCGTCCGACAGTTGCCGCAATATATCCACGTCTTGCAATCATACCCTCCCCCATTTTCTTCCCGATTTTATTTCCCATTTTCTTCCCGATTTTCTTCCCGGTTTTATTCCCGATTTTCCGCTTAGGTAGCCACCTCAGGCGGTACATAACTTGCCCATACGCCTTCCCAGTATTTCCTTGCCGACTTTGCCTTTGCGTTTTTGTCGTATGCCTTCCCATTCGCCTTTTTCTGCGAGTCTGTAATCCCAAACGGGAATGTCGGCGAGTTCCCGAAGTCCTTGTATGTCAAAACGTCCAACTGATTATGATTCGCCGCGTTTATCATACTCGCGCAGTAGTTATACGTTCCCATATTTATCGGGTCGGATTGCTCCGTCAGCGGTTTCCAGTTAAAGGGTACTGTAAGGTCAAAACTCACGTCAATCGGGGTGAATACAACCTCGTGTAAGCCGTTCGGCGATACGAATTTTAGGTTGTACTCCGCATTGTAAATCGACAATGTTTCCCCCCCGACTTGGTATTCCCCGTTGTTCATATGATACCGTGTCCCGTTCATATCGAACATTTCCCAATGCGCGTCCAATACGTCCTGCAAATGCGGCAACGGTCGGTTTAGTTTGTTGCGGAAGTAATGTAATTTGCTGTCGATGCGCCCGTATTCCACTACGTTTTTGTTGAAATATTGACATAGCAAATCCCATTGCGCGGACGGTATCCGCGCAAGTAATTCGGGGTCGGCGACGTTTATGTCGTTCATCATTATAAGTAATTCGCCGTGGATTATCTCGCCGCGAATTTCGCTTGCCCGTTCCGAGGTCATCGGCGGAACAGAGCGTACATATCGGTAAAACGCGTTCAATCTGTCCGCCGTATTATTGCGAAACTTGACGGCGGTAAAATAATCTTTTGTGCCGAATTTGGAATACTCCGAAAATACGGGCGGATTCGGGTTATTCGCAAGCACATACTTCAAGTTAAGTTGAGTGTTTGTATTGTTCCATATATCGGCTATCGTTCCGCCGACTCGCTCGTATTTCGGGTTGATTACATTCCCGAGCGCAATCGACCGAAATCTACTTTGCACGGGCGTTTCGATATGGGTAATCGCCTCGCCGAGAGATACCGTATTTGCGCTCGCGCCGAGCAATCCGCCCACTATGAGGACGGCGAGCGCGGGCATTATTATTTTTCTTGTGTTCACTTTTTGCCTACCTTTGTGCAAAAGCACGACCATTGCCATACGGGGGAGCGCGTATCATCGCTTGCAAGAGAATTAAGTATACCCTTTTCCGACCGCAAAACAAGTCAGTTAAAAGGGCAGATGTGATTGTATGTTGGGGGAACCATTTGCCGCTTGCCGCTTGCCGATTGCTCATTGCCGCTTGCCGCTTGCCGCTTGCTTATTGCCGCTTGCCGCTCACTTATTGCCGCACGCTGTTCATCTCCAACAATTTCTGCCGCATCTCCGACTCGATACTCGCAATCTCTTGCTCTGCATCGCGCCGTTTCTGCCGACCCTCCTCTTGTATCTTTGTCACCTCGTCAAGTGCCGATATAAGCGACTGGTTTGTCGATTTCAGCGTTTCAATATCAACAATGCCACGCTCCACCTCGCGCGCAGTCCCTACTACTCCCGACTTTAACATCTCCGCGTTCTTTTTGAGTAGTGCGTTTGTCATCTCCGTCACCTCACGTTGCGCCGATAACGCGTTTTGCGTGTGCGCCAACCCAAGTGTAAGCACTATCTGATTCTTCCATAACGGGATTGTGTTCACGATTGTCGATTGTATCTTCTCCGATAACGCCATATCCGCCGACTGCACCATTCGGATTTGCGGCCCTGTTTGGAGCGCAATTACGCGTGTCAGTTCGAGGTCGTATAACTTCCTGTCAAACCGATTGCATAAATCCGCGAGCGCATTCGCCTTTTGCGCTTCCTCGATTGTTCCGCTTTTGAGCGCGGAATCGCGGAGTTTCCGTAACTCCCCGTTCTCCACTTCGTCTAATTTCCGCTTGCCCGCGATTATATAAAAAGTAACCTCTTTCAAGTATTCGAGGTTTTTCTGATACATCTGGTCGAATAGCGCAATATCCTTTAACATCTGAAACCGATGGTTTTCGAGTTGCCCGACAATGCGGTCGATATTCTGCTCAACGGTATTATACCGCGCCTTGAAAGTATCAACTTTGCCGCTTGCTTTGCGGAATATTGACGTTTTCTGCTTGTCGGGTTCGGAGAATTTCTTTAACTCGCCAACTAACCCCGTCAGCATTGTACTTATCTCGCCCAAATCCTTGGACGACACATTCACGAGTACGCTCTCGGCGAATTGCGCAGTATTTTTCTGTGCGGACGCGCCATACGTCATAATCTGTCCGCTGTCAGACAGGTTTATCTTCGCGGCAA
>JAISLG010000101.1 GCA_031260615.1 Oscillospiraceae bacterium
CGGCTTTCCAAGCGAAAATCGTATATTTTCGTCTTTCGGCACAGCCGTCTTGTATTTTTGCAAAGCCGTGCCCAAAGTAGTTTTATATCCTCGAAACCGAAACCGCCGACTTTGCTGAAAAGCGACTGCTTTTTACCTGACTTCACTTTATTATTTTGGACTTTTTTGCGTTTTTTATGCTTATTTTTTCGTTTTTTTTTCGGTTTGTCAATCATATTCGCGAGGAACTTCTTGCTGTCAAAAACCCGAAAAAAACCGACAATTCCCTGTATATGAACGGTGGTGTTTTTCACAGAAACGGCAAGTATAAGCGGCATTTCGAGCAATACTATAAGTAATATTGCTATACCGCCGACAATATACAAAGCGAGCATATTCCGCCTCCTTTACGCGTTCCTATCGAATTCTTCGCTGGTTTCATTTTCCTCGTAATTTTCTGAATTGTCAAGTAAATCTCCCGTATATTCGGGCGGTAATTTTCGCGGCGGTTCAGGCATTTCGTCAAGCGATGATATGCCATAACTACGCTAAAACGTGGACGTTGTGCGATATGTCATCGGTCGCCCGGGCAAGGGTAATCGCCCCGCCTCCTCGATAAGTTCCTTTTCCGCGAGTGAATTTACAACGCTGTCTGAATTTACTTCGCGAACACGCTCAACAAATCCCTTAGTTACGGGCTGATTGTATGCAATTATTGCGAGAACTTCTGCCGCCGCCGCCGTAATCGGCACGAGTCGTTTCGTATTCAACGCAATTTTCACGTTGTCGGCAAATCGCTCTTTTGTCGCTAATTGGTATTTGCCGTCAAGTCGCAATAATCTGATACCGCCCGTAATATTCAAGCGTTTTTCGAGGTAATCGAGCGCACCCCGAACAGTGCGCCTATCCGCTCCGCAAGCGAGCATCAAATCGTCAAGCGATGACGGGTCTCCCACCGCGAATAATATCGCTTCCAATTTCTCGTCAAGTTCGGAATATTCCATTTAATATACCGTTAATTATTCCGCAGTTTCGGCTGTTTTTTTCGATACTTCCGCGGTTTCAATCTCCGCAAACGCGTCCTCGGGAATAATTTCTTCCTCGGTAATTTTATACCCATTATGAACGTATGAATAAACGCGCAAAATGCCGACTACCGTTTTTGCATCTTGAAAACCGCCGTCAACCGCCATACGAACGGCTTTTCCGAACTGCATACGTTTAATATCGAGCAATTCGTTGTCGTCGAGGTGCTGTTTTTTTTCGTCATATTGCACGCCTGTCGCCAAAAATAGGTGTGTAATTTCATTATTATAAGCAGGTGTGGGATATATTTTTCCGAGATAAGTCCAGTCCTCGGCAGTGCCGCCGACTTCCTCCGCGAGTTCGCGCCGCGCGGTAAAAAAGGGATTTTCGCCGTCATCTATTTTCCCGGCGGGCAATTCGAGCAATTCCGTGCCCGCGCCGTAACGGAATTGGTTCACGAGGAGCAATTCATCATTATCGGTGAGAGCGACAACACACGCGCCGCCGGGGTGTTTTACAATCTCGCGAACGGTATCTTTTCCGTTAGATAACGTAACGGTGTCACGCGACAATGTAACGACTTTGCCTTTATAAATCTGCTCGCCGAACTGTTTTTTTTCTTCGTATTTCATTTTTTAATTCCTTTGGTTGATTTTTATTTAAGACTATGATACAATATTACATTTTTTCGGGTGCGGTGACTTTGAGCAACCCAAGCGCATTCGCAATGGTTTGTTTCGCCGCCGCGCATAGTGCAAGCCGCGGTTGAACAACCTCTGTCGGCTCGCCTTTTATGCGGCAGATATCGTAAAATTTATGGAACACTTGTGCAAGCGCAAGCACATACCGTGTAATCCGTGACGGGTCGTATTCGACAGCCGCCTGTGTAATTTCGTCTGGAAACTGTGCGATTTTTTTAACTAATTCTTTTTCCGCGTGCGCCGTGTAATTTAATTCCGAATTTTCGTCATATATTTGCCCCTCGGCGGCACTTCGTTTAATTACCGAGCAAATCCGCGCGTGCGCATACTGAACGTAATAAACGGGGTTTTTCGCGCTCTCGTCTATTGCCAAATCGAGGTCAAATTCGAGGTGCGTACCCGCGTCACGCAAGTTAAAAAAGAAACGCGCGGCATCAATCGGAATATCATCAAGCAGCGAGGACAGCGTAATTGCCTTGCCCGACCGCTTGGATAATTTCACGATTTCCTTTTCGCCGTCCTCGCCGTGCCGAACAAGCCGAACCATTTGCATTATGATAATCTTCAAGCGGCGTTCAATGTTTTCGATGCCGATTGCGGTCAACGCGGCTTTGATACGCGCGACATAAGCGTGGTGGTCTGCCCCCAAAATATCCACGGCAATGTCGAATTTCCGTGTTACAAGTTTGTCGTAATGGTATGCGATGTCGGGGACGATGTATGTCACAATCCCATTTGCGCGTTTCAATACTACGTCCTCGTCTGCACCGAGCACTTTTGCTTTTAACCAAATTGCGCCGTCTTTTTCGTATGTTTGCCCGTTCGCTATCAGTTTTGTTATAACATTTTCGGCGGCGTTATTCGCGTGTAATGTGCTTTCCCGAAACCAGTTATCGTACTCAATCCGATATTTCAACAAATCGTATTCAAGCGTGACTATGTTTTTCGGCAACCCAAACGCAACTAATTTTTGTTGCAATGTATCGCCGTCCGCCTGTTCGCCACTGTCGATAAATGCCTGTGCGAGGTCGGTAATGTCCACGCCTTTGTACATATCCTCGGTAATTTCAATGTCCTCGCCTTTTAATTGTCTATACCGCGCTTCAAGGCTGACCCCGAATTTATTTATCTGATTTCCAGCATCGTTGACGTAAAATTCCCGTTCCACGCCGAATCCCGCAAAGTCGAGTACACTCGCCAAGCAATCGCCGATTGCACCGCCGCGCGCGTTTCCGATGTGCATTGGTCCAGTCGGGTTAGCGGACACGAATTCAACGAGTATCGTCTTGCCGTTCCCGTAGTCTGTCCGCCCGTAATTTTCCCGTTCACTAAGCACTTTTCGCACAGTATCCGCATAATACGCGTTGCCACAAAAAAAGTTCAAAAAACCCGCCCCGGCAACCTCAACGCGGTCGAACGCCGACCCGTCAAGTATAAGGTATTTCGCGATACCCTCCGCGATAACGCGCGGTGGCTTGCGGAATACCTTTGCGGAGATTAACGCGACATTCGACGAAAAGTCCCCGTTGTTTGCGTCATCGGGTGAGTCGATATTAAACGCAGGCAATGCGATTTCAAGACCCGTTTCGGCAGTCAGCCGTCCGAGTGCCGCGTATATAAGGTCGGACAATTCTTGTTTAATATTCATAGATTATCTTTAATTTAATTACGGTCAATTTGCAAAAACAAAAGGAAGCGTTTCTTTAATATTTTAGCGGTAAAATAAAAGCGGCAATATAAAAATGCTAATTTCATTCCGCCCCGCGAAACCGCCGTTCACGTCCACGTTGTATATAAAGTGCAGTTTGCCCCCGTATTTATTCAACTCATATTCAATCAATTCGGTGTTCGTGTGAGTATCGAACGACCCTTCGGCAAAGTCATATCTCCCGTACGTTGACTTACCTTCTTCGAGCGTGAGTTGTAGTGACATCTCGCCGAACCGCATAATACTCACACGTTTCGCATCAACGGTAATCTCGACATCGGTACTACTCTCCGCGATAACCTCAGAATAACACAGTTTGTAACTGCGGTTTTTGACATTTCCGTCCGTGACAAGCGTCCCCAACACAAACAAGTTCGATGTGGCAACTTCGCCGTCCGAGTCGGTAATTTCGGATATAACGGTTATGTTTACTTTGGTGGCCATATACTCCTGACACAACAAAAATCAAAGCAACCCGTGAACCGCAATATAAAATATTGCGGTGCGGCGGTCACCCTGATTTATTCTATTTATGTGGCGATGTGGTAGTTTTTTGCGAATTGCGATTGCGTTATTTTGCCTTTGTTTACCATTATTTGCGCGATTTAATATCCTTGCTGTCGGGGTGCTGTTTATGTGTGCAGACATACTCGATAGCGGATATTACGGCAATATCGAGGTCGAGTTTGTTCTGGCTTTCCATAATCTGATCCATTTTGGAATACAACTCACCTTTGCTGGTCGTGACGTATTTCGCGGGCAGTCGGTTAAGCGCAAGACATCTGACATCTGCAAGACAAGTTTCGCAGACACAGAAGTCAGTCTTTGCCTTCTGCTCGTTTATAATTGCATCGACAAGTTTTTCCATCATATTTGTAATTGTTGCCATAAACAGCCCTCGTTATTCAAATTAGAGTTACACAAAAATCAGTTGTTCAGTTATAATCAGAACATTCCGCCGCCACCGCTATTGCCGCCACCGCCGCCGAATAAGTTGCCTATCGCGCCGAGTGCGCCGCCTGCGTTACTTGCCGCGCCGCCGAAAGATTGGTTCGAGCCTGTTCCACCGTGGTTTCCGAATTGCGGTCCGCCGCTCCGTACTTGGTTGCGGTCGGCATTACCATTGCGACTGTCAACGCTAATGTCGAGTCCGCTCTTTCTCTCGTCCGGTTGGATAATAACCTTGTGACCGGGTTGACGGAATTCAAAGTTATAGGACTCACCCGAAGCTTGCCCGATAAGGTTGCGCCAACCGATATCGAGTTTAAGTGACGGGTCGGGACCTGTCCACGCTACAAGCGCGTCGGGGTCTACGTTGCAAGGGGTGTCGATAATCAACGGGTTGCCGCTCGTGAGTATAGCTACCCACGCATTCGAGCCGTTCGGGTTCAACGTACTGGTAAATAAGCCCTTCTGTGACAACGCACCCTGTGCCAAGAACTTAAACCCGTATTTGCAGTTTTCTGTAAACGCGAGCAAATCCTCGGACTCCACGCAGAGTTGTTCTGTCAGCGGTATAACCGTAACGTGCCGCGCCTCGTCCGCGAGTATTACCTGTCCGCTCCCTTTGCATTTCATAAGGGGCATATTCTCGCCCGTCAGACGGCGACCAACCTGTCCCATAATAGCGGCGAGGGGGTTACCTTGCGGACCGAGAACTACTTTGTCGAATTTCACATTGCCCTTAAAAGCAACCATTGCTCCCGCTTTTGTGAACACCTCGGCATTAGGGGATTGCACAAACGCCTTACAGTACAATTCATTCACCACGGAGAACACATTGTTCCCGGGGTTTACATTGTAGTTAATGACGGGTGCCGGCTGATTGCCTTGCGGATAGCCGCCTTGTTGTTGCGGATAGCCTCCCTGTTCGGGATAACCGCCTTGCTGTTGCGGATAGCCGCCCTGTTGTTGATTGTACCCGTTATTTTGTTGGTTGTTGCCGCCTATTAAACCATCTAAAAGCCCCATAACTTAACTCCTATGTGTTATAATTTTTACATACATATACGCCAGTTAATCCGCGACACGAACGCCGTAACGGATACACAAGCCCTCTAAATCATCGGCTGTTCCGTCGCCGACGGGGTTAAACTTCCATTGCCCGTTGTGGTTGTAGACTTCGCCCACGACCATTGCAGTGACGTTTGAGTAACTCTCGGTGAGGTTAAATCGCACGAGTTCGGTACGGGACGTGCCGTCAGATATGCGGATATACGCATTTCGCACTCCGCTAAAATTATGCCCTCGTTCACGCGCTTCATTCACGGTAACGATAAAAACTATACGCGCGACTTGCGGATTAAGTTTGGTAAGGTCAATGTAAATTACTTCATCATCACCCGCGCCGCCGCCGTCATTACTGTCGCCGCTGTGCCGAACCGCCGTATCGGGTGAGATTGGCTGTCCGTAAAATACGAACCAGTCGTCCCCGATAACCTTACCATTCGCGCCAAGCAAGAATACGGACGCGTCCAAATCATAAGGAACGGGCGATGCCGAATTAACGTCCCAACCAAGCCCCGCTTCGAGTTTTTGGAGTGTACCGCCACTCGGGAGTGACAGGTTAGTTTTCTGACCTTTTTTGAGGTGAACGCCTGCCCCTTGCGGACGAGAATTAGCCGTCCATTGCGCGTTTTGTACAGGTTGTTGCACGGGAACTTGCTGTGCGGGCGGAGGGGGGGCGTATTGCTGTTGTTGCACGGGTGGGGGCGCGTATTGCGGTTGTTGTTGCACAGGTTGTTGCACAGGTTGTTGCACAGGACCGCCGAGCGAAATCGGGGGGGTTATAACTTCGGGTATATTAAACATTATCCGCTCCACACAAAAATAGTTTATTTAGGGTATATGATAATTGATTTTTCCCCTCCTGTCAAGTATAATACGTTTTTAGTGTGAAGAAAAATTGTATGGGTACCTGAACCCCCGTCAAAAAATTCATTTACATTTCACAAATCACTTCACGAGGTTGTCACAAAATAAAATATACTTAGCATATTAAAACATTCAACCACTTCAAAGGAGGTACATACTCCGATGGCGGAAATATTCAATAGGTATGAGAAAAAATACCTTATCACAGATGAGATGTTCGATGAACTCACGGCGGTATTGTCGGGGGCAATGACGGGGGACAAGTACAATAAAGACGGGTTTGTCTACCCTATATGCAATATCTACTACGACACACCCGACGACAATTTGATACGGCGGTCGCTTGCGAAACCGAAGTACAAGGAAAAGGTGCGGTTACGCGCGTATGGCGTACCCGACGGCGCGGATAAGGTATTCGTGGAGATAAAGAAAAAATATCTTGGCTCGGTGAACAAACGCCGCGCCGCAATGCCGCTTAACGAGGCGTATAACCTACTCGAAAAAGGCGAATTGCCCGATATAGTACCCAAAAAAATAGCGCGTGTGGCGGAGGAACTCAAATACGCATCGGACAACTACGGGTTAGTCCCGAAAGTATGCCTGTTCTATGAACGGTACGCGCTGTTCGACAAGGACAACGCAAACTTCCGCGTATCGTTCGACCGCAATATCATAGCGCGGCGTACGGATTTGCGCCTTGAATCGGGGATATACGGGGAGCGGTTGTTAGACGAGGGGTATTGGCTTATGGAAGTTAAAACGCGTAACGCGTTCCCGTTGTGGTTTACAAAACTCCTGTCAGAGCATAAAATATATCCCGTGAGTTTTTCAAAATACGGCACAGAGTACAAACAGATGTTGCGGAACACCATACACGAACGCGAATTGTGCAGGACGGCGTGATGTTGTAATGTTGTAATGTGTTTATAAATTAAAGAATGAGAGAACTCCTCTATATGGATACAGTATTTGAAAACATATTCGCGCTTACGGACGGGGTGTCCGACTTATCGCCGCTTAATTTCCTGATAGCAGTCGGCTCGTCATTGATACTCGGCTTTATCATATCGGCGACATACATCAAAACCGCCGAGAATAAGCGTTCATCGAAAGGGTTCGCGCTTACCCTTGTAATTATGTCCGCCGTGATTACAATTATAATAATACTAATCGGCAACTCAGTTGCGAGGGCATTCAGTTTAGCGGGCGCATTTCAGATTGCGCGGTTTCGGAGCGCACCGGGAAGTGCGAAGGATATTACGTTTGTATTGCTGTCAATGGCGACCGGGTTATGCACGGGTACGGGATATATCGGTTACGGCGCGGCGGCGGTTATTATATTGTGCGTGGTGACGGCGGTATTATCCGCGGTTAATTTCGGTAAACGGGGCGGAACACCGCAGACGTTAAAGATACTGATACCCGAGGACTTAAATTACAAAGGCACATTTGACGCGATACTTGAAAAATACACGGAGAGTTTCGCGGTGATACGCATAAAAACGGTTGACCTCGGGAGTTTATTCGAGGTACATTACAGCCTTGTAATGAAACCTAACGCGGACGAAAAGGCACTGATAGACGAGGTACGCGTACGGAATGGAAACCTGACGGTTACGCTGATACTTGATGATATGAAAGAAGTATTTTAGGGGTTTTGGAAAAGTATATTACAACCGCGCCGAGCGAAACGGAGCATATAGCGGAGCAATTTGCGGCGCGGTTACGCCCGAAAGACGGCGTATTTTTAATTGGGGATATGGGAGCGGGTAAAACGCGATTTACGAAAGGGCTTGCGCGCGGGCTTGGAATAACGGACAATGTAACCAGCCCGACATTCGCGGTAGCCGCCGAGTATTACCCAACTGTGGTGGGCAATACTACACCATTATTCCATTTTGATTTTTACAGGCTCGAAACCGCCGCCGACATTGATGCAATCGGGTTTTACGATTACATCAACCGCGGCGGCATTTGTGTTATGGAATGGGCGGACGGGTTCGGTTTGGAAACGGAGTTTGAACGGGTATTTCGGGTTGGGATTACGGCGAGGGGCGAGGTACGGGAGATTGTGCTTGACAAAATAATATTTTGTGGTAAAATACGTTGAAAAACTATTGACAAAATTTAACAAGAGTAGTATAATTATGAAACAGCAAACAGCAAACAGCAAACAGCAAACAGCAAACAGCAAACAGCAAACAGGCTCTACGTCTGCTTGCAAGATTTTTGTGTGCGAATTACGCAAAAACGCACCTGCTTTTTATTAAGACAGGTGCGTTTTTTTGTATTAAAAATATAAAAATAAAAGGACAATTATTATGTTAAAAATAGTTATTTACGGCGGAGGTGTGGGGTTGTA
>JAISLG010000126.1 GCA_031260615.1 Oscillospiraceae bacterium
TGTCGCAAAGGCTATCAATGAGGCTAAGGCAGGTAAAATCGAGTACCGCCTCGATAAAACAAATATCATTCACTGCCCGATTGGCAAGGTTTCGTTCGGTCCTGATAAACTCACTGAGAATTTTGAAACGCTTATAAATGCGGTGGTTAAGGCTAAACCGTCCGCCGCTAAGGGGCAATACCTCAAAAGCGCGTCTGTGTCCTCCACTATGGGGCCCGGCGTGAAGATTGCTACCGTAAAGTACGGAAACTAACACAAAAAAGCCGCCGTTACCAAAACGGCGGCTAAACTTCGACTTGTATCAAAAATATTTTGCAAAATATTTTGCAATTTGCCAAAAAAGCCCTTGACAAGTCGTGAAATTGCTGTTAAAATAATAAAACTTGCCGATATACGGCAAATATTTTTTGTTTACTGTTAATACCGAGAAGTTGCGGAAAACGTGAGGTCGCCATTATACGTTATGTGTAGCGGGTCGTTGCGCCGGTAATTCTTGGGGTTCGGTTTCGGTTTGGGCGTTTCATAATAGGGTAAGGTATGCGGTTTTGCATACGCTCCCAAAACTAAGCAAGCGAAACACCCGAATGCGTGTAGAAAACCGAATTGTCCTTTCAGTGAAATTAAGTAAAGAAAAGGGAAAATCAATGGCAGTTGAAACTAAGGAAACTACTAAGGAAAAGAAAATCCGCGTAAAGGTGAAGAGTTACGAACATTCATTGGCGGATGCGGCGGCAAAAAAAGTCGCGGAAGCCGCGTTACGCACGGGCGCAAAAGTAGCGGGTCCGATTCCGCTCCCGACAAAAAAAGAAATCATTACAATTCTCCGCGCGGTGCATAAATACAAGGATTCGCGCGAACAATTTGAACTCCGTACACATAAACGCCTGATTGACGTTACGCGGTTTACGCCGAAAACGGTCGAGGCTCTCAACTCAATCGAGATGCCCGCGGGTGTCGAAATTGCGATTGAATTATGATTAAGTTTGCTTGACGCAAACCAATGATTAAAAGACCAAGATGTGATACCTATCATATCCAATGGTGAAAGGAAAGGTAATAATGGCAGCAGCCATAATCGGCAGAAAAGTCGGTATGACGCAAATCTTCGTTACCGAGGAGCGCGTAACCGAAAAAGCGAAGGGCGAAAAGAAAAAGACGGGCGATAATAAAAATATCGTCATCGACACAAAACTCATACCTGTTACGGTAATTGAGGCGGGACCGAATACTATTGTACAGGTCAAGACAACCGAAAATGACGGTTACGAGGCATATAAACTCGGTTACGGCGAGGTAAGTGCAAAACACCTCACCAAGCCCGAGCAGGGCGTGTTTAATAAGGCGGATATCGGGTTTAAGAAGCATCTCCGCGAATTCGACAAAGACCAACTTACAGGCGAATACAAAGTCGGCGATATTGTGAAAGCCGATGCGTTCGCAGTCGGCGCGTTCGTGGACGCGCACGGGACAAGTAAGGGTAAAGGTTTCCAAGGCGCAATTAAACGCCACGGACAACACCGTTTGAAAGAAACTCACGGTACTGGTCCTGTCGTTCGCCATGCGGGTTCAATGGGCGCGAACTCCGACCCGTCACGCATTTTTAAGGGCAAAAAATTGCCCGGTCATATGGGCGCAAAGGGCAGTTCCGTGCAAAATTTGCAGATTGTCAAGATTGACGCGGAAAATAACTTGATAGCGGTAAAGGGCGCAGTCCCCGGACCTAACGGTGGGATTGTTACTCTGACCTCCGCCGTTAAAAAGAAGTGAGTGGAGGGAAAATGACGGTAAAAGTGTATAATAAGTCTGGTGAGGAAAAAGGCACAATCGACCTCTCAGACGAAATATTCGGCATTGAACCGAATATCCCCGCAGTACACGCTGCGGTTGTGAATATTTTGGCTAATAAGCGTCAGGGGACTCAGTCCACTTTGACTCGGACAGAAGTAAGCGGCGGCGGTAAAAAACCGTGGCGGCAAAAAGGTACTGGTCACGCGCGTCAAGGTTCGACTCGCGCTCCGCAGTGGCGTCACGGCGGTATTGCGCTCGGTCCGAAACCGCGTAGTTATCGGTATACCCTTAACAAGAAAGTGCGGCGGTTGGCATTCAAATCCGCTCTGTCACTTAAAGCGCGCGAGGGTGGCATTATTGTCCTCGATGAGTTCAAACTCGCCGAATACAAAACGCGCGAAGTTGTTAAATTGTTCAACGCGCTCGGTGCGGCTAAAAAAGTGCTGTTCGTGCTTGATACGGTCGACAGCTATGTGATTAAAAGCGCGTCCAATATCCCAGGAGCCAAGACTGCTCAGGTCGGTACTTTGAACACCTACGACATCGTGAACGCGGATAAGGTTGTAGTGCTGAAAGGCGCGGTATCTAAAATCGAGGAGGTATACGCCTAATGTCTACTATCCCAACTAAACTTAAAGACGGTACGGGGAAAAGCCCCCGTGAAATCATTATTCGTCCGATAATCACCGAGAAAGCAACCGCAGGTCTGGAAGAGAAAAAATATACTTTCAAAGTGCGGACAGATGCAAATAAAATCGAGATTAAACAGGCTGTCGAGGCACTATTTAAGGGTGTCGAGGTCGAGAGTGTGAATACCATTAAGATACCCGGCAAAAAACGCGTTCGCGGTCGGGCTGTCGGTTATACTCCCGATTACAAAAAAGCAATTGTAAAGGTTACAGAAAAATCTAAACCCATCGAGTTCTTCGAGGGCTTGGCGTAAGGGGTTGAAAGGGTAAAATATGGCAATTAAATTTTATAAACCCACGACGCCCGCTCGCCGTGGAATGTCTACAATCGATTACTCGGGTCTGTCCAAAGCCGCTCCCGAAAAGTCGTTGCTCGTCAAACTGAAAAAGCATAGCGGTCGGAACAGTTACGGGCGGATTACTGTGCGCCATAAAGGCGGCGGTAATCGTATTAAATACCGCTTGATTGACTTCAAACGTGACGTTGAGGGCGAGGGTGAGGTTAAGACAATCGAATACGACCCGAACCGTACCGCGTTTATCGCAAAAGTCGAATACGCGAATAATGAACTCAAATATATCATCGCTCCCGAGGGGCTTAAAGTCGGGGATAAGGTTACGTCCTCCCCCGACGCGGATATTGTAACAGGGAATACACTCCCCCTGCACTCGATTCCCCTCGGTACTGTCGTTCACAATGTGGAACTTTACCCGGGTAAGGGTGCGCAGATTGTGCGCTCCGCAGGTACGTCCGCGCAGGTTATGGCTAAGGAAAATGGATATGTCCTCCTCCGCTTGCCAAGTGGTGAACTCCGTAACTTCCGCGAGAATTGCAAGGCAACCATCGGCGTTGTCAGCAACCTCGACCATTTCAATGTAAACCTCGGGAAGGCGGGTCGTACCCGTCACCTCGGTATCCGCCCCACTGTCCGCGGTTCTGTTATGAATCCGTGTGACCACCCCCACGGCGGCGGCGAGGGTAAATCCCCAGTCGGGCGCGCAGGCCCTGTCACTCCTTGGGGTAAGCCCGCTCTCGGCAAAAAGACTCGTTCCTCGAAAAAATCGAGCAACAAGTTCATCGTTAAACGCCGCACGAAAAAGTAAATTGTATACTAAACAGGTAACGGGCGTGTTAAAAAGGTTGTGCATTACGATACAACAATTAACTTGCATACCTATACTTGAAAGGAAACTTCAACCTAATGAGCAGAAGCGTAAAGAAAGGACCTTACGTCCTTGAATCGCTGATGAAAAAAGTCGCGGCGCAAAATGCCGTCGAGGAAAAAAAAGTCATCAAAACTTGGAGCCGCGCAAGTACAATATTCCCCGAATTTGTGGGGCATACATTCGCGGTGCACGACGGCAGAAAACACGTTCCTGTGTATGTTACCGAGGATATGGTCGGGCATAAGTTGGGCGAGTTCGCCCCCACTCGCACTTATCGCGGTCACGCGGGAAATAAAACCACGAAGAAATAATTACGGGAGATAACAGTCTAATGCATATAATTGCAAAAGCAAACGGCGTAAGGGTTACTCCCCGTAAGGTGGGTCCCGTGCTTGCGCTGATACGCGGCAAGGAAATTGAATACTCGCGAGGCGTGTTGACACACCTTCCGAGGTCGGCAAGTGAGCCGATACTCAAATGCCTTAACTCGGCTGTCGCTAACGCCGAAAATAACCTCGACTTGCGCGCTAAAAACTTGTACGTCAGGACGGCTAATGTCGGTCCGTCTATCACCTTGAAACGAATTCGCCCCGCCGCAAAAGGCAGCGCGCACCGAATTCTCAAACGGACAAGTAATATTTATATCGAACTTGCCGAGATAGGTATCGAAGAAGACGACGATTTGACGTATTCCGACAGAGATGAGATAACAGCCGACGACCTCAAAAAACTCGACGGCGTGGAAATTGAAAAGAAAAAGGAGGGGGCTAAATAATGGGACAGAAAGTAAACCCCCACGGTATGCGCGTAGGTATCATCAAAGATTGGGATAGCCGTTGGACTGCCTCTAAGGCTGACTTCGGCGATATTCTCGTTGAGGATTACCATATCCGTAAATACCTGTTCGCTAAAACTTACACCTCCGACAAGTCGCCCGTTCCGAAACGCGCTGGCATTGCCGCCGTTGAAATCGAACGTACTGGGACCACTATTAAAATATTCGTTCACACAGGGAAACCGGGTGTGCTTATCGGTAAACAGGGCGCGGGTATCGCAACCATCAAAACCGATATTGAGAAGATTACTAAGGGCAAACCCGTCGAGATAAATATAATCGAAATCAAGGCGATTGACCTCAATGCAAAACTCGTTGCCGATAATATCGCAACTGCCCTCGAAGACCGCGTGGCATTCCGCCGCGCTATGAAATCGGCTCTGCAACGGACTATGAAATCGGGTGCGCTCGGTGTCAAAGTTGCCGTTGGCGGTCGGCTCGGCGGCGCGGAAATTGCGCGTACCGAGAGTTACAAAGAGGGTACTGTTCCGCTCCACACGCTCCGCGCGGATATTGATTACGGGGTGTCCACCGCGCATACAACTTATGGCGTTATCGGCGTAAAAGTTTGGATTTACAAGGGCGAGGTTCTCAAAGGGGAACTCGGTCGCCGTAAAGTCGAAACAGGCGGCCGTAATGACCGCGACAATCGCCGTCCGAGCGGCAACCGCGATAATCGCGGCGGCGGTCGGGATAACCGCGGCGGTTTCAACCGCGATAACAGAAATGGCGGCGGCAACCGTGATAATCGCGGCGGCGGCGGCGGATATAATAATGGTCGGTCGGGCGGCGGTTACAACAATAACGGCGGCAACGGCGGCAACGGCGGATACAATCGCACAGGCGGCAACGGTGGTTACAACCAGTCGTCGGGCGGAAATAACAACGGAGGTAAAGAATAATGCTACTTCCGAAAAGAGTAAAATACAGACGTCAACAACGCGGCAGAATGAATGGCATCGCTACGCGCGGCAACTTAATCACTTATGGTGATTTTGGCTTGGTTGCGCTCGAACCCGCTTGGATTACAAGCAACCAAATCGAGGCCGCTCGTATCGCAATGACGCGCTACACAAAGCGTTTTGGTCAGGTTTGGATAAAGATATTCCCCGATAAGCCCGTTACGGCAAAGCCCGCCGAAACCCGTATGGGTTCGGGTAAAGGCTCGCCCGAATACTGGGTCAGTGTAGTTAAGCCGGGCAGAGTCCTGTTTGAGATTGCAGGTGTACCCGAAGATACCGCAAAAGAGGCTATCCGCCTCGCAATGCACAAACTGCCTATCAAATGCAAGTTCGTAAAAAAAGGCGAGGAAACCGTCCCTGGGACTACTAAGCCCGTCGAACGCAAAGAAAAGGCTGTTAAAGCGGTTAAGGGCGGTGCCGAAAATACGGCAACGGAGGCAAGCAAATGACTAAATTCGCAAAAGAATACCACGACCTTACGGACTTGGAACTCTTAAAAAAGGAAACGGAGTTAAGGGAAGAATTGTTTAATCTTCGGTTCCGTCACTCTATAAAGCAACTGGAAAACCCGTTGTCTTTGCGTAAAGTACGCAAGCAGATTGCCGTTGTTAAGACGGTTCTCAGAGAACGGGAAATTGCTAAACAAAAAGAGGCTGTGTAAAGAGGGAATATGAGTGAAGTTGTAACACGCAATCTGCGTAAAGAAAAGGTCGGAAAAGTAACAAGCGATAAGATGGATAAGACAATTGTCGTGTCCGTCGAGGATAACGTACGCCACCCGTTGTACAAGAAAATTATCAAGCGCACTATAAAGTTTAAGGCGCACGATGAGAATAATGAGGCGGGTACTGGCGACACTGTTCGTATTATGGAAACACGCCCGCTGTCGAAAGAAAAACGCTGGCGGTTAATAGAGATACTTGAAAAAGCAAAATAAGTTTGAAAGGACAAAGGGAAAAGTATGGTACAAATGCAAACACGCCTACGCGTTGCCGATAATACGGGCGCAAAGGAAATTATGGCTATACGGGTTCTCGGCGGCACACGTCGGCGTTATGCGTCGGTGGGCGATGTAATCGTTGCGTCCGTCAAGAAAGCTTCCCCCGGCGGCACTGCGAAAAAAGGCGAAGTTGTGCGCGCCGTTGTGGTTAGAACTGCCGCTCCGCTTAGACGTGCGGATGGAACATATATCAGATTCGACGAAAATGCGGCGGTTATCATTAAATCTGCTGATAAGGACCCGCGCGGTACGCGCATTTTTGGACCTGTCGCCCGCGAGTTGCGCGAAAAAGGATATATAAAAATCCTCTCGCTCGCTCCGGAAGTGCTTTAAGGGGAGGAAGAACAAATGGCTGTTGGCGCGAAACACGCGGCGGTACCTAATAAGGTACACGTCAAGACTGGCGATAACGTAATGTTAATCTCCGGCAAGGATAAAGGTAAGACCGGCAAAATTGTTGCGGTGTCCCCCGACGAAGGTAAGATTATTGTCGAAGGGCTTAACATTGTGACGAAATATATCAAGCCCCGTCAGCAAGGTCAGAGCGGTCAGATGGTTAAGGCGGAAGGTGCAATATATTCAAGTAAGGTTCAACCTGTTTGCCCGAAATGCGATAAGCCCACGCGTGTGGGTCACGAACTCAAAAAAGGCGATAAAATTCGTGTCTGCAAAAAATGCGGCGCAGAATTAAAGTATTGATTTAATATACTGATTAAAGCCTACTAAAAGGTTGGTGCTATGCACCGTGGGTAATGGGGTTATACTACACCCGTTGCCGAACCGAAAGGAAATATAAAACAAATGGCTGATGCAAGGCTCAAAGCAAAGTATAAGGAAACCGTTGCCCCTGCACTGTTTAAGAAGTTTGGATATAAAAGCGTAATGCAAATCCCTAAACTCGACAAGATAGTTGTAAACGTGGCGAGCGGTGAACTCAAAGATAACCAGAAGGCTGTCGAAGCCACCGTAAATGACATCAAGGCGATTACTGGGCAGAAGCCTATCGTTTGTCGGGCGAAACATTCTGTCGCAAACTTCAAGTTGCGTGAAGGTTCAATAGTCGGCGTTAAAGCGACTCTGCGCGGGAAGATTATGTATGAGTTCCTCGACAGATTCTTCAACGTGGCTCTCCCTCGTGTGCGTGATTTCCGCGGTATCAACCCGAATTCGTTCGATGGGCGCGGCAATTACTCCGTGGGGCTGAAAGAACAACTCATCTTCCCCGAAATTGATTACGATAAAATCGACAAAATTCGTGGGCTTGATATTAACTTCATAACAACTGCTAAGACCGACGAGGAAGCAAAAGAATTGCTCGCCCTCCTCGGTGCGCCGTTCGCTAAACAGCAAGGTGATAAGTAAGGGGAGAATAGGGATTTACAATGGCTAAGAAATCTATGGTCGCTAAACAAAAACGGGTTCAGAAATTCTCCACGCGTGAGTATAACCGCTGCAAAATTTGCGGTCGCCCCCACGCGTATATGCGTAAGTTCGGCGTTTGCCGTATCTGCTTCCGCGAATTGGCGTACAAAGGTGCGATTCCCGGCGTGAAAAAAGCAAGTTGGTAAGCGTACGTTCAAGCACACTTTAACGTATTGTGGGGTCAGATGGACGGCAAGCGCGAAATACGCGAACTACCGCCTTTGTGAAATATTGAAAGGTAAGCAAAAATGCAGATAACAGATTCCATAGCGGATATGTTGACTCGTATACGCAACGCGAACAGCGCATTGCTTCCCGGGGTCGATGTTCCCGGCTCGAATATAAAAAAGCAAATCGCGCAAATTCTCGTGGACGAGGGCTATATTAAAGGGTACAGATTTATCTCCGACGACAAGCAAGGGGTAATTCGTATAACTCTCAAATACGGCGAGAACAAAGCGAAAACTATCCAAGGTTTGAAACGAGTTAGTAAGCCGGGGTTACGCATTTACGCGGGGAATGAAGAATTGCCGCGCGTTATGAAAGGGCTCGGAATTGCGATTGTTTCCACATCAAAAGGCGTTATGACAGATAAAAAGGCGCGTGCCGAAAAAATTGGCGGGGAAGTCCTCGCTTATGTATGGTAAGGAGGGGTTAATATGAGCAGAATCGGAAAAGCCCCGATAGCCGTACCGGCTGGGGTTACAGTAACTATAAACGGACTCGAAGTTACCGTTAAAGGTCCGAAGGGTACGCTCTCGCGTACGCTTAAACCACAGGTGAAGGTTACGCAGGACGGCGATGTGCTGAATGTTACGCGCGGCGGCGATGATAAGACGAGCCGTTCGTTACACGGGCTTTCGCGGACATTGGTCGCGAATATGGTAACCGGCGTTACCACCGGATTCACCAAAGAACTCGAAATAAACGGCGTCGGCTATCGTGCCAATAAACAGGGTAAAGACTTAAACCTCACATTAGGGTATTCGCACCCCGTTCTTCTCCCCGATACGGATGAAGTCCAAACCGAGGTTCAAGGTACGAATAAGATTATCGTCAAGGGTATCGACAAGCAAAAAGTCGGGCAGTTCGCCGCTGAAATACGCGGGAAACGTCCCCCCGAACCGTATAAGGGCAAAGGCATAAAATACGTTGGCGAACGTATAATCCGTAAGGAAGGAAAGGCGGGTAAGGGCAAGAAATGATAAAATTAACCGATAAAAATAAAGCGCGTATCAAACGCCACGCTCGTATTCGTAACAAGATTACAGGCACTACCGCTCGTCCGCGCCTTGCAGTTTTCCGCTCCGCTAAGGAGATTTATGCGCAACTCATCAATGACGAGGACGGGATTACCGTTGCCGCCGCAAGTACACTCGAAAAATCTTTTTCGGGTTACGGTGGGAATATCGACGCCGCTAAGAAAATCGGCGCGTTGATTGCCGAGAGAGGCAAGGAAAAGGGCGTAGAATCCGTTGTTTTCGACCGCTCAGGTTATATCTACCACGGGCGCGTTGCGGCTCTCGCCGAGGGCGCGCGCGAGGGAGGACTGGTATTCTAAGACGGCTTGCCGCATATTAGAACAGGAAGTATTATGGAAGAGAATTATCAACTCACCGAAAAAGTGGTAAAAATTAACCGCGTGTCTAAGACCGTTAAGGGCGGACGTATTATGAAAATGACCGCGCTTGTCGTGGTCGGTGACGGACATGGGACGGTCGGTATCGGACTCGGTAAATCGGGTGAAGTTCCCGATGCAATCCGTAAGGGCATCGAGGACGCGAAAAAGAATTTGGTTAAAGTGTCCTTGAAGGGTACCTCTATACCTCACGAGATAGTTGGGAAGTACGGCGCAGGCGCGGTACTTATGAAACCCGCTCCCGAAGGTACTGGTATCATCGCAGGCGGCACCGTTCGCGCAGTGTTCGAGGCGGCGGGTATCAAGGATATTCGCGCTAAGTCGCTCCGCTCAAACAACCCTTGCAATGTGGTTCGCGCAACACTCACAGGGCTACTCGAAATTCGCGGGGCTGAGAAAGTCGCCGCTACAAGGGGCAAGACTGTAAAAGAGATATACTCCGCATAAGTATCGGCTAAATGTGAACAGGGAGCAGTGGAATATAAATGGCTATCAAGATAAAACTGATAAAGTCCATTTCTGGGAGAAAGAAGTCGCATATCGCGACCGTTAAATCCCTCGGGTTGGATAAAATCGGGCAGACTGTCGTTCAGCCCGATAACGATGCGACAAAAGGCAAAATCAATGCCGTGAGATATTTGGTCGAAACAGCGGAGGTAAGTGAATAATGGCTTTACAAGATTTGTACCCGTCTGTCGGCGCAACTAAGGAACGGAAGCGCATTGGGCGCGGTCACGGTTCGGGTCAGGGTAAGACTGCCGGCAAAGGGCATAAAGGACAATGGGCGCGCTCGGGTGGCGGTGTTCGCCCCGGATTTGAGGGCGGTCAGACTAGCCTTATGCGCCGTACCCCGAAACGTGGTTTCCATAATATATTCGGGAAACACTACGCGGTTGTCAATATCGCGGATTTAATCGAGCGATTTGACGATAACGCGGAGATTACCGCTAAGGCGATTATCGAGAGCGGTTTGATTAGTAAGCCCCTCGACGGTATCAAAATTCTCGGCTCAATCGGCTATCAGTTCGATTGCGAGGAAGATGTTGAAGTCGTTGAAACTGAGAGTGCGGAAATCGTTCACGAACACGAAAATTGTGAGTTGACCGAAAAAACTCTCGACAAAAAATTCAATGTCAAAATCAATATACGCAAAATTCAAAAGCCTGTAAAGTCGAAGAAACACCCCGATGCACCGAAGGAAACCGAAGTGCCCGATTTGTTGCTCTCCGCAAGCGCAAGAGAAAAAATTACGGCGGCAGGCGGTTCTGTCGAAGTTGTCGGCGCATAAGTATAAAGCACAGTATACAGTTTTCAGGTTTGCCGTTAAAGTGAACCTGAATGTCTGTGACTTTAAGGAATCTTTTAATGAATTATCTGTCGGCGGTCTGGAAAATTCCCGACCTGCGTAAAAAAATATTTTACACGCTGATGATACTCCTCGTTTTCTGCTTTGGGTCGGCATTGTTCGTACCCTACTTGGACAACGATACGATGTCTGAACTCGTGAAAAACTCCGCACTGCTTGACTTTATGAACAACATAACGGGCGGTGCGCTTGGCAACGGTACGCTCTTCGCTATGTCGATTACGCCGTACATCAATGCCTCCATTATTATGCAACTCCTCTGCGTGGCTTTGCCGCCGCTTGAACGCTTACAAAAAGAAGGCGAAACAGGGCAGAAAGTAATCAACCGTATTACTAAGTTTCTTGCCTTGGGTATCGGATTGTTTCAGGCATCTGCGTTCTATCTCGGATTGCGCTCGCAAGGTTGCTTGAAGTTCAATGACTTCCGTAACCTTAATGGGGAATTGCCTGCGACTTTGCTCACGATGTTTACGATTATTATCACGTTTACAGCGGGTGCGTCACTCATTATATGGCTCGGCGACCAGATTTCCGATAAGGGCATCGGGAACGGTGTGTCCATTATACTGTTCGCGGGTATCGTTTCGCGACTCCCTGTAACCGCGTATGACCTCGTGAAGTCCGTTAGTGTGGATAAGTCTAAACTGTACTTGATACCTCTTGTGTTTGTACTGTACCTCACTATGCTTACACTCACCGTATTGATGACAAACGCAGAACGCCGCATACCTATCCAATACGCGAAACGTATGGTGGGGCGGAAAATGTACGGCGGTCAGTCCTCCCATATCCCGATTAAGGTTGCTATGGCGGGCGTTATGCCGATTATCTTCGCAATGTCCATTATGACACTGCCGCAGACAATTTGCTATTGGTTCGGGATTACCGA
Organism: Oscillospiraceae bacterium; assembly: GCA_031260615.1. Lineage (GTDB taxonomy): Bacteria > Bacillota > Clostridia > Oscillospirales > Ruminococcaceae > Ruminiclostridium_E. The sequence continues at coordinate 11,758 of JAISLG010000126.1, forward strand.
AACTTCCGCGAAAACGGGCAGTTGGTGGACGGATTTCTGGATTTGGTTCCTCGCGCATTTCAACCAGTCGACAATTTGGTACGGGATTATCTACTTCTTCCTCATCATCGGGTTCAACTACTTCTATATATCTATGCAGTACAACCCGACTGAGATTGCGAATAACTTGAAGAAGAATAACGGCGCAATTCCCGGATACCGACCGGGTAAACCGACCGCGGATTTCATTCAGAATGCACTCGGGAAGATTACCCTCATCGGCGCGATATTCCTCGGGTTTGTTGCGCTCGTGCCGATAATTTTCACGATAACGACGCGCGTTTCTGGCTCCGCTATGGCACTCGGCGGCACGTCACTCCTTATCGTAGTGGGTGTCGTTCAGGAAACGGGCAAGTCGATACAATCGCAGATGATGATGCGGAAACATCGGGGCTTCCTCGAATAGAGAAACGAAGACGGTGTTCTTTCGCGAAAGTAAACGAAAAGAACCAAAGGAAAGCCTTGATGTCAAGTTGAGTAAATAAGTTTTTCTGAAATCGCGTGGTTGAAACCACATAATAAAGTGATGATATAACCGTACAAAAAGTATGTCTGGCGGCAGACTGTTGCCCCTACAAGGTACGGTAAATAAGAAAAACCATAAATCCAACTATTGTCGTAGGTATGGGACGCAATTAAAATCAATTAAAAAAATGGTGGGGACGACAAGGCTTTCTTTTGGTTCTTTTCTTTCGCGAAAGAAAAGAACACGGCCCCCTCGTGCCCCTCGTAATTCTGTTCCCCTCGGTATTCTGTTCCCTTGTGTATTTAGGTGTAAATGTGGAGTGTTAGTATGAATTTGATATTTTTAGGTGCGCCGGGTGCAGGCAAAGGCACGCAGGCGGAAACAGTTCAAGCGAAGTTGAATATCCCCGCAATATCCACGGGGAACATACTCCGCGAGGCTGTTAAAGACGGTACTGATGCGGGAAAAACCGCAGAGGGATTTATGAAAAGCGGCGGACTCGTTCCCGATGAAGTCGTAATAAATATCCTCAAAGACAGGATTGCAAAGGACGACTGTAAAGCGGGGTTTATACTTGACGGGTTCCCGAGGACGGTTGCGCAAGCCGATGCACTAACTGCGTTTGGCGTCAAAATAGATAAGGTAATCAATATTGATGTCGCGGATAATGCGATAGCCGCGCGTATGGGTGGTCGCCGTGTTTGTAATAAATGCGGAGCAAGTTACCACACCGAGTACAAACCAAGCAAAGTTGACGGGAAATGTGACGGTTGCGGCGGCGATACAGTAATCCGCGATGACGACAAACCTGAAACCGTACTCGAACGTCTTAAAACTTACCACGAAAAAACCGCACCGTTAATCGGCTACTACGAAAGCAAAGGCATTCTCGCGACAGTTAAGGGACAATCTGAAATTAAAGAAACTACGGCACTCGTGTTTTCCGCGCTCGGAATATAATCCGACATAAGCAAGGGAAAAAAGTGATTATAATAAAAAACAACGCCGAGATGCAACTGATGAAAACGGCGTGCCGTCTGTCAGCCGAGGCGTTGGTAGCAGTCGGAAAAGCCATTAAGCCGGGCGCAACAACTTACGATGTCAACCGCGCGGCGGCAGACTTCATTTTCAAGCACGGCGGCGTACCAACCTTCAAGGGCTATGACGGGTTTCCCGGTGATATTTGTATATCGCTCAATGACGAGGTAATCCACGGGATTCCCTCGCGGAAACGGAAGTTGCGTGAGGGCGATATAGTGTCCGTTGATTTGGGCGCGACTATCGGCGGCTTTGTCGGGGATAATGCGTTTACATTCCCCGTTGGCGGCGTGTCCGCCCTTAAACCCGAAACCGCTAAACTACTCAAAGTCTGTCGGGAATCCCTATATATTGGCATATCTAAGGCGCGAAAAGGTGCGCGGACAGGTGAAATAGGCAATGCGGTGCAAACCTTTGTCGAGGCAAATGGACTCTTCATTGTCCGAAAATACGTCGGACACGGGGTCGGTCGGGACTTGCACGAAGAACCGCAAATTCCAAACTACGGGCCGAAAACAAACGGAGAACGGCTCGCGCGAAATATGACAATCGCAATCGAGCCAATGGTCAACGAGCGAACCGCGACACTCCGAAAACTCGCGGACGGTTGGACGGAAGTCGAGGCGAAAGGCGGCAAATCCGCTCACTTTGAACACTCAGTCGCAGTCACGGAGGGTGAACCGCTCATACTTACGGAGTCGGAAATTTGGCTCGAAGCAGCGGAAAATTATCGCGACATTCCGCTCATTTATCCGTAAATAAAAGAAATTTTGAAATGCAAAATAACCGATGTATCCCCCAAGTGGGTAACGTAGTCAGGGCAACCGCAGGGCGTGATGCGCATTATTATGTGATAACTAACGTGAAAACAGACGACGACAACTTTGTGTATATCGCGGACGGCAAACAACGTACGCTAAATAAGCCAAAATTAAAAAATGTAAAACATCTTGATTTTCTCAAAAAAATAGTTAAAATGGAAAAAATGACCGATAAGAAAATTAGAGCGGAGTTGCATAGTTTGAATTATCCGCAGTCGGAACCGTCGACAGGTGTAGTCGAGGCAGTCAAGGTGGAGGGGGAATAATGGCAAGGCGAATCAGAGATAAAAAGCCGCCGAAAGACGACGGCAACGAAAAAGAAGAAGTCATAGTCGTGGAGGGAGTCGTGGTAGAGTTACTCCCGAACGCGTACTTCAAAGTTGAGATACTCCAAAATGGGAAGCGCGGCGGACATATCGTTCTCGCCCATATCAGTGGGAAAATGCGGCAGAACTATATCAAGATAATCAACGGGGACAAGGTAAGTATGGAATTATCGCCGTACGACTTGACAAAAGGTAGGATTACCTACCGTATGAAATAAAGTAACATTCCAACGGCGGCTTGTGAGTTGCGACCGCCTAAAATGAATCCGAGGTATGTAAAATGAAAGTCAGACCGTCTGTAAAGCCAATGTGCGACAAGTGCAAAGTTATCAAGCGCAAAGGCAAAGTTATGGTAATCTGTGTTGAACCCAAACACAAACAGAAACAAGGATAAGGAAGAAAACGAATGGCACGAATAGCCGGTATTGACCTACCCAAGGAAAAGCGCGTGGAAATCGGGCTTACCTATGTTTTTGGGATAGGGCGTACAACGTCGAATAAAATACTTGCGAAAGCGGGGGTCAACCCTGATACGCGCGTTAAGGACTTGACCGAGGAACAGGAAGCGAAAATCCGCGAAGTAATCGACGCGGACGTGACTGTCGAGGGCGACCTCCGCCGTGAGGTAAACCTCAATATCAAGCGGTTGGTCGAGATAAACTGCTATCGCGGAAGCCGTCATCGGAAAGGCTTGCCCGTTCGCGGACAGCGTACCAAGACGAATGCGCGTACGCGTAAAGGTCCGAGAAAGACGATTGCGAACAAGAAAAAGTAACCTGTATGCGTTGACACAGGGTTACCCTGTGGTTTGGTGTGCAGAAGTGAGTTAGTAAAGGGAATAACAATATGGCAAGTGCGAAGAACCCGCAGAAAGGCGCGAAGAAAGTACAGGTTGTACGCCGCCGCCGCGAACGGAAGAATATCGAGAGCGGACAGGCGCATATTCACGCGTCCTTTAATAATACGATAGTTACCATAACAGATACACTCGGGAACACAATTTCGTGGGCAAGTGCAGGCGGTCTTAACTTCCGCGGCAGCCGTAAATCCACGTCGTTCGCCGGGAGTGAAGTGTCCGCCGCCGCCGCTAAGGCAGCGCAAGAACACGGGCTTAAACGTGTCGAAGTGTTCGTCAAGGGTCCCGGTCAGGGCCGTGAAAGTGCGATAACCGCGCTTAAATCGGTCGGGTTGGAGATTACCTATATCAAGGACGTTACCCCGTATCCGCATAACGGTTGCCGTCCCCCGAAACGCCGCCGCGTGTAATTTCGGAGGTGCAATAATGGCTACACCGTATGAAGATATAACAAAAGCAAGGGCTTTTTATCTGACTTTGTTAGATGATTTGACCATTGCTAAAAACGACCCCGAGATATACAAAGGCGTGAAGTGGCTCGTAAGAAAAGAGCGCGAGCGTTTCATAGCCATCTATGGTGTGAGTGATATACCCGATTTGCCCGAAGTACCAAACGAATAAAATAAGTATAATTGGAAAATAAGGGGTGACTCCCTTATGTCGGCTTGCAATTTTTATGCGTTGCTGCGCATAAAAATACGCGATGTGCCGATACTTTATAAATAAGTGAAAAAGGATAAATATGGCAGTATCAAGGGAACCTATCGGCAAGCGTTGCCGTAATTTGGGGATTTCCCCGTCCGTACTCGGTTACACGCGGAAAAAAGAAAGCAACCGTTTCAGTAAAGTTCAGAACCGCAAAAAAGTGTCTGAATACGGCTTGCAGTTGAAAGAAAAACAGAAACTTAAATTCATTTACGGTGTGCTGGAAAAACAGTTCTACCACTACTATGAATTGGCGGCGAAAGCAAAGGGCGTAACAGGTGAAAATTTGTTGCGTTTCCTCGAAACTCGCATAGATAGCGTGGTTTACCGCGCAAACTTCGCAATTACTCGCCGCGAGGCTCGGCAACTCGTGAACCACGGGCATTTCACCGTGAACGGCAAACGCGTTGATATTCCGTCCTACCGCATCAAAGCGGGCGACGTAATCGCCGTCGCCGAAAATAGCAAGAAATCCCCCAAATTCACGTTAATCAAGGAAAATACCAACGGTCGCGCCGCTCCCGCTTGGCTCGACGTAAATTCGGAAGCGTATACCGCGAAAATAGTGCGCTTGCCCGAAAGAAATGAACTCGACTTCGATATCGAAGAACACCTCATCGTTGAGTTGTACTCAAAGTAATAGGCGGTAATTTAAGGGAGGGCATCAGATGCTTGAAAGAATGGCAAAACCCGCGCTTGAACTCGAATTATCATCGGACGGGCGGCACGGTGTGTTTCAGTTTGCTCCGCTCGAAAATGGATTCGGGAATACTATCGGGAACGGGCTTCGGCGCGTACTCCTCTCGTCACTTCCCGGTTGCGCCGCAACGTATTTTCGTATCGAGGGCGTCGCTCACGAATTCGCAACAGTGCCCGGCGTTAAAGAGGACGTTTCAGAAATAATCCTTAATATCAAGTCTATAATCGCAAAATTGACCGGCGACGATTCCAAACTCGTCTATATCAAGGCGAGCGGCGGCGAAAAGGGCAAAACTGTGACCGCTAAGGACATTATCTGCGACAGCGAGTTGGAGATATTAAACGGGGATTTGGTGCTTGCGACTCTGTCGCCGAACGCCTCCTTTAATATGGATATTCTCTTTGAGTGCGGTCGCGGTTACGACTCGCGCGAGAAGAACGTGGAGATATACAAAAACAAAGGTTTGCCGATAGGTACGATATTTGTTGATAGTATATACACGCCTGTCGTGAAGGTCAACTACACCGTTGAAAATATGCTGTTCAGACAGCGCGCCGACTATGACAAATTAACACTCGAAGTTATGACGGACGGCTCTGTTGACGCGAAAGAGGCGGTTGCAGCGGCGTCTGGGTTGCTCTGCGACTTATTCGCAATGTTCAGCGGAAGCGAAGAACCCGATAACCTTTCACAGGAAATGCTCGTGTCCGTGGAAACCAAGTCTAAGGACAAATTATACGAGATGACTATCGAAGAACTCGATTTGTCCGTACGCGCGTACAACTGCTTGAAACGTGCGGGGCTTAATTCAATCGAGGACTTGTGTCGCAAGTCGGAAAACGAAATGCGGCGTATGCGAAACTTAGGCAACAAATCTTATGAAGAAGTCGTTGCGAAACTGCGTGCGTTGGGTCTGTACCTGACGAACGAGTAAGATTAAAAAGGAGAAACAATGGCAAGGAAATTAGGGCGCACCGCCGACCATCGGCGCGCAATGCTGCGGACACTTACCACACAACTTCTCGAAAAAGGGAAATTGGTGACAACTATCAGCCGCGCGAAGGAACTCCGCGTGACTGCCGAAAAGGTAATTACCTCGGCAAAGGGCGCGACACTCCACGACAAGCGACAAGTGTTCGGGTATGTAACAGTCGAGGACACGGCTAAGAAAACAATCGACCGTATCGCACCGTATTACAAGACCCGTCAAGGCGGCTACACACGCATAACAAAACTCGGACCGCGTAAGGGCGATGCCGCTGAAATCGCAGTAATCGAACTCATTGAATATGATAACATTTTCGTTTCCGAGGACAAGGACGTTAAGGGCAAGGACAAAAAAAGCAAAGACAAAAAAGTAAACGCGTAACTTCAAAACAAACAGGGAGTGGTGTCCATTCCCTGTGGTTGTTGGTCGAAACGGCGGAATTTGTCGGAATTTACCGCGCATAATTTTGTCCGAAAAGCCATACAACATAATATATAAAATTTTTACACAAAAAATAATAGAGGTATAATATGAATCCCAATACTCCCCCCCAATACCCACAGGGCGCACCGCCGCAACAGGGCGGTTTTCCGCCTCCTCCGTTGCCGCATCAGCAATACGGGCAGGCTGCTCAGCAAGGCATATCTAACTTCCTTACGAAGATTAGCCCCTTGTTTATATTCGTGTTCGGAGCGGTTATCGTATTGCTCGACTTTTTCTTGCAGTGGGATACGCTCAAAAACGCGAAGTTCGTCGAAGTGCTCGGCCGTTTGATTGATGAGTTGATACCCCTCGGGTACTTCACTATCGGCGCGGTCGCTGTTGCCGAACTCAAAGCATTGGTTGCGAAACGGTAATTTGCCGTTACAAAGAAACACGCCCCGTATTGTCGGGGCGTGTTTTTGATTGTTTAATTCTTGTTTAGCCAACTTGTGTGTGCGATATTGCGGTTGGAGATAATTGCACGGGCAAATTCGTCACAGGTATTTTCTTTGCGTAGTGAGTAAGGTTCGGTTTGGGGTACGGAGGGAACTTCAAGTAACCCGAGCGTAACAAGGACTTCACCAATTTCGTGGGCGGCGGTGAAACGCGCGGTTTCCTTGACTGCGCGGAATGTAAAGTTATCGCCGCTTGAAATAATTTGCGTGGTTAGTAACCAAGTCAAAAGTACATTATTTCGCTTTATGTCCGCAATAACAGTATCAGCGGTATCGCAGGTAGTTTTATTAAACGGCTTGTCCCAGTCGTATGTACCATCAGTGCGTTTACATCCGTCAAAGTTCATAGTGGGTATTTTTATTGTGTATTTAAGCGATTTTTTGTTATACGAAAGTTTGCCGTACCCAAAACAAATTTGTGTGGTCGACAAAACATCGTACGAAAAAGTGAACGTAGTTTTTTGCTCGTTCTCTAAAAGTGCGCCAAGATGTTCTTTAATACCGTCAATTTGCAATTCGCCGCTAATATACTTGTCGTAGTTATCGCGAACATCATCAGTTAGTCTGGGCGTGGGCGACGCGGCATTGATGTATTCTTGAAGTGCGTGAAAAACAGTAGATAACGTGTAATGTTCGGCATTGCTTTGCAACGCATTTGCAACAGTGTCCAAATTACCGAGATGTGTCATACAATCCACCTTGTTATCCTCTTACGACTGTATCAAGCAGGGTATAATAATCCGCTTGTTTGTCTTTTTGAATTATTATCTTATCGGTTTCAGCATCGCCTGTTAAACGAGGAGAAAAACCGCCGATTATCTCAACTTCGCAGTTTTGTATAAGAAAATCAATACGCTGTGCAAAATCGGGGTCGGACGGATACCACTTTTGCATAACCCTGTCGGCAATATCCAAATCGGGGGCATTTTCAAGCAATTTGCGTTTGTCCGTGTTGGTCAATGTAAATGTTCTTTCCATAAGTTTACCTTAATAAGATATTAGTGTATACAACTTTAATTATACAACAATAAAACCCCATGTCAAGTTTTTGTCACACACATTGGCGGTGTCAAGGGCAACAGTTGTTCTACTCCCCGACCCTCTCGCATATTATAATCGCATAAGAGTTATCGGAGGTTGATAATGGAAATAGAACTCGGCAAGGAACTTGTCACGGTATCGGAAACGGTATACGATGCGGCAGTCGAGCAGGGAATAGAATACGACTATGTATTGCCCGAATACTACCCGGACATTTTCAAGGTGTTAAAATGCGCGATTAAACCCGGCATTGCTTCGTACCGCATAAGCGGTGGGCAACTTATCCTCGACGGAACAGCGTATATAAAAGCACTCTACGCGGCGGAGGACGGGGAACTCCGTTGCGTTGAGCATAAATATACCTACTCCAAGAATGTCGATATAATTCGCGGCGCGGACGTACCTGACGGAGCAGATGTCGCAATTACCCTCAAAACCGATTACGCGAATTGCCGCGGCGTAAGCGGTCGCCGACTTAATATCAACGGCGCGGTTAGTGCCAAGATTAAAGTCACCGTCCAGAAACAAAGTGAAATACTCGTTTCTGTGAACGGAGCGGGACTCGAAACGAAGCGTACCCCTATAAAATTCAGCGGCGAACGGCTTAAAGGTAGTACCCAAACTGTTATCCGCGAGGAAATCGAAACGGGCAGCGGTAAGGACGGCGATGTCAGTGTTATATCAGTGTCCGAAAGTACCGATATTACCGATGTTAAAATAGTCGGCGAAAAGGTAATAATAAAAGGCACGGCTACCGTAAAAGCACTCTATGTCACAGTCAATGAGAGTAAGGGCGTTACCGAATCCCTTGAAGCCGAACTGCCTATAAATGTAATAGTTGATGTGCCGAATATTACGCCTGAACATACTGTTTACGCCTCTGTTACCGTACTCGACAGTGACCTAAAAGCTCGCCCGTCCGATGTTGCCGCAACCCGTGTATTCGGATACGACATTACGCTTGACATTAAAGTATCCGCGCATACCGAAAAAACAGTCGATGCCGTAACAGATGTGTATTCCACAGAGTTTGAACTCACAGCCGCTACTAAACGCGCCAATGCCGAAACCGTCCCCCAGATTGTAAAAGAACAGTTTACACTCAAAAATACAGTATCCGTTTCGGGGGGAGCAAGTGACAATATCTCCGAAATAATAGATGCCGATTGCGTGATAACAAACACGGGAATTACCGTAAACGGAGCGGAATTGCGGTTTACGGGGCAAGCGATTTATTCGGTACTCGGGCGAGCCGAGGACGGCACGGCAATATACGCGGAAAAGACGGAAGTGTTCGATGTACCCGTCCAAATAACCGAAACCGCGGAGAATTATATATTCGACCCTGAAATCGAGGTCAAGAGTGTATCCGCGAGTATTGCGGACGCGGCGGGTACAACCGCGGACTTCCGTGTGACACTTACACTCGGCGGAGCATTGTACCGCATAATAACAACGGACGTTATCGGCGAAATCGGCATTGATACGGACGCGCCGAAAAATAAACAAACCGATTACGGGCTGAAAGTGTACTACGCGAGCGAGGGCGACACACTTTGGGAAATCGGCAAGCGAGAAAGTGTATCGGCAGGGAAAATCGCGGAC
>JAISLG010000057.1 GCA_031260615.1 Oscillospiraceae bacterium
CACTGTCCAATATGGGATTTACTTGCCTCTCAATGTCCTCGCCAACGCCTCCCCGAATAACTCCCCCGCGTATACTGCCTCGCCTATCGTATTCCCATTCGCACCGAACTCTAACAACAGCGAATACGGGGTCAAGTCCTGATTGTAGTTGCAGTATTGAAACAATATCGGGCGCGTTAAACCCGCGTATAAGGTTTCGGCGGAGATTTCGAGTTGCGCGGCGAATGACAGGTTCTGCCGAAATCTCGGCATATCCCACTTGCCATCTGTTGTGTCCGCCGCCGATATAATCATTACCTGTGCCGCGTTCCGCCCGTTAATCTCCATTATCGGGGCGACTGCCGCGCCGCTCGATGATGTTATTCCGTCACGGTGTATGTCAAGTATTACCTTGATTGACGGATACTCCGCAAGGTATTGCTTCGCCGTTTTCCGACTGCGTGTGTATGCCCCCGTGTAGTTCGGATAATCGTGCGGTGTACCGTCGTGTATTACCGTAATGCCCACAGCCGCAAGTTGCTCCGCTACCGCCGTGCCCACCGCGAATACCCCGTTGTCGGGGTCGGAACTGCGAAAATTATACTTGGTCGAATACCGTCCGCCCCCGTCAGGTAAGTAACTCTCCGTTTCGTGCGTGTGTAATATCAGCACTTGCGGTTCGTCACTCTGCGGCAATACAATATTCGGGTAAGACAGGGCGTCTTTCGCCACCACGTCGCCCGTATAGTCCGTTTTGTTCCGTATCTGCCCCGCAAATTCACTATCCGCGTTAAACAAGTCTACGAAACTCGCCCCAGAACTGAAATTAAGATGCTTTTGCGACACGGCGATGTAGTCCTTGTCCGTAAGATATAAGGACAGATTCTCTTTCACCTCGGATTTGTTCCGCTCGATAACCGTACCCACTTTAACAGGGTCTTTCGGTGGTACGCTTATACTGAGCGGCGGCGTTTGGTGCGGCGTGGACGTAATGTATTCCACTGTGCTGATATATGTCGCTATGCTGATATTGCTTGTACTGCCTGTACTGTTTACAGTCACAGAAATTGCCGTGCTTTCAGTTATACTGCGTGGAGGTTCCTCTGAATACTCCCAAACATCGCCGTCAGGTGAATACACGGACAGCATAACGGGTACTACTTCAAGCGGTTTGTCTGGCGTACTGCCGTGCTTAAATAAGGGTATGCTCCCCGTGATTACCCCTGCCTCCCTCGCAACCGCAACCGCAAGCGGTGATATGCACACCGCAAGTACCCCCGCGGCGGCTTTGAATAATATTCGCCGTGTAGATTTCTTTAATCGCATATTGTCCTCCCTTATGGATAACAGAACTGCTATAATAATATGCGGACAAGCGTGCGAAAATACACGATTTGCGTTTGACATTGCGTAAACAAATTGGATATGCTCCTTATCGTGAATCTCTGTCGCAAAAATACATTGCGTTTTTTAGTGGTGTTGCGGTATAACTGCTCTGCCGCAAAAATGCGTTGCGTTTTTTAGTGGTGTTGCGGTATAATTGTGGGGTTGTACATCGAGCGTATGTCTGGGCATATCAATTGCGGTTTGATATTCACAGGGATTTTAGTGTCATTTTAGTGTCACAGATATGCCGAAAAAATATTAAACTGACTGAACTTACTGAATTAAATAAATTAAGGAGAACTTAAAAATGGCTGATTACAAACAGGAATTTGTATCGTTTTTGCTTGAAACGGGCGCGCTTAAATTCGGGGAATTTACCCTCAAAAGCGGTCGCAAATCCCCGTATTTTCTGAACCTCGGTAACTTCAACACGGGTGCGGAATTATCGCGGCTGTGCGGATTTTACGCCGATGCAATCCTCGCGTCGGGTGTGGATTTTAACTTGGTTTTCGGGCCTGCGTATAAGGGTATTCCTCTCGCGGCGGGCACGGCTATTGAATTGTCGCGGAAAACAAACGGAACATACAATTTTGCGTTCGACCGCAAGGAAGTTAAAGACCACGGCGACGGCGGAATGTTCGTGGGGAAAACGCCGTCAGACGGGGATAAAATTATTATCATTGACGATGTAATTACCTCGGGCAAGGCGACAGGGGAAACGGTTGCTAAATTGTCGCCTATCCACGGTATTAAAATAAACGCGTTGTTCACGGCGGTTGACAGAAGCGAGAAATCCCTCGACAATGATAAATCGGCGTCGGCAAATGTGTCGGACGCTTACGGATTCCCCGTGTATTCGGTGGTTACGATATATGATATACTTGACACGTTGACAGATACTGCGGCGGTGACGGCGATTAAAGGGTATTTGGCGGAGTACGGGGCGAAGTGAAGGGAGGGATAGAATTGTCAGCACAGTAATTTTGCTCTTGAAATTTGTCCGCACTTCAAGTATAATGATACTCTATGCAAAAATATGTAAAAAATATGTTTGGAGAACTATCTATGAACAAGCCTTTTATCAAGACAATTAACGGGACTGACTTCAAGAAAAATGTGGTGACCAAGGGTTGCGGCGAATGTGGCTCGTCCTGTCAGTCAGCGTGCAAAACGTCTTGCACCGTTGCTAACCAAAAATGCAAGCAAGCGAAAAAGTAATGTCATTCCCGAAGTTAGTCCATACCTTTTCCAAACGCGGAGTGTGGTACATTATCGACACGAACAGCGGCGCGGTTCATATATCAGATGAACAGACTGCCGCTGTTGTTTGTGCTGTGTCGGAGGGCGCGGAATTGCCCGATACTGTCCGCGAGAGCTCAACCTTGGTTGACAGTTTGTCAGTGGCGTTTGACTTGTGCGGTAAGGGGTTATTGTTCTCGGAGGACGCGTTAGGGGAACAATCTAATATCTACACGCCTGTGTCGCCGCTTAAAGCAATGTGCTTTCACGCCGCGAATGGGTGTAACTTGGTGTGTAAATATTGCTTTGCGGAGGAACAAAACGCGGATAATACACTGATGTCGCTCGACACCGCTAAACGCGGTATTGATTTCTTTTTGGCGAACAGCGGCAAGCGTAAAACCCTCGAACTCGATTTCTTCGGCGGCGAACCGCTCCTTAACTGGGACACAGTAACCGAAACCGTAAAATACGCACGCGAAAAAGGCGCGGCACTCGGCAAAACATTTGACTTCACTTTAACCACAAACGGGGTACTCCTCGACGACACAAAAATAGATTTTATCAACCGCGAGATGAGCAATATTGTGTTGTCGCTTGACGGCAGACGTGAAGTACACGATAACC
>JAISLG010000138.1 GCA_031260615.1 Oscillospiraceae bacterium
CACCCCTCGACACGCGTATTATCGCGGAAATGTGCTTGGTTCGGCTAACAGCGGACGTTGCCCCGACACCTCAACAACAATATCAACAACACCAACAACAAATCGCACAACAACCGCATATTCCCCCTCCACAACCGGGACACCACGCGCCTGTACACACTCTCCCAAAACCAATATCGCCGCCGCCACCACCGCAAGTGTCCGCAGACGGGCTTTGGTCGGCGGTTGTCAGCAAATTGTCGCTTATCAACCGTATGTATGGGTTGCAACTGAAAGGTGCGGACGGAGTGTTAAACAACGGGGTTTTGACAATACACTGCCCCTCCGACAACCTCGCAACTGTCGCGATTAAAAACTCTGACGAGATAAAACGTATTACACAGGAGTTGACGGGACAGGAAATTACGGTTAGAATAGACGGGCAAGGGGGGCGGCAAGGGCAAGGGCAAGGGCAGACTACACAGCAAGTACGGGGTGCGGAGCCACAAGTTCAACCGCAGTTTAACGCAAACACTCAACCGACGTTTAATGCTCCGCCGCCCGCGCAAGTAGCGGCGGCAACCCCGATTACTCGTTTCCTTGACCGATTGCGGTCGGATAATATCGCGGTCCAGTTATATAGATAAAATATACATTTTATAAAAAAAGGAAAACAAAAATGCGAGCAAGATTACCCCAAGGCGCGAAAGTCCCCGGCGGCGGAGATATATCGTCGTTGACACGGAAAGCGCAGAAAATGCAAGACGATATCAAGAAAGTTCAAGAGAAAATCTCGGAAGAGGAATTCACCGAAATAGTCGGCGATGGTCGCGTAACCGTCGTTGCGCTCGGCGACCGCTCCGTGCAATCCATTCGGTTCTCAGATGAACTTAAAGCCGACTTGAAAGCAGATGCCGATTCCGCACTCGATGAGGTCGAAGATTTAGTAACCGCCGCCGTCAATGCGGTGCTCGATAAGATAGACGCCGAAACAGAGGCGCGTATCGAGGAAGTTACCGACGGGCTTAGTATCCCCGGTATTCTCTAAAATCAATTTTTGCGTTGGGTAAGGTTCGCCTTGCCCAACAACAGTTTCGGGGGTACGGATAATATTGAAGCCTGTCGAACGTGCCGCCGTTCAGTTTGAGAAACTGCCCGGTGTCGGGATAAAGACGGCGAAAAAATTAGCATACGCGCTGTTGATGTTCGACAAGCGCGATGTTGACGTTTTCTGTGACGAGATTGCCGCCGCTAAGGACGCACTCAAATTGTGCCGTGTCTGCGGCAACTTCTCCGAAGGTGATGTGTGTGAGATTTGCGCGGCAAGTGTCGCCTATTCTGCCGATACCGCGCCGAAAAGGGACGGGAGTATTGTTTGCGTTGTCGAACACCCGAAAGATATCGCCGCTATCGAACGGGGACGATACTACAAGGGCGTGTACTACGTCCTCCACGGGCTTATTTCCCCGACTAACCTTAAACTCCCGAAAGACCTCAATATCAAAGGGCTTTTAGAACGGGAAAACTTAACATCAATACGCGAGATTATCCTCGCGACACCCCCGACATTGGACGGAGAGGCTACCGCGCGATACGTCACCGCCGAGTTGCTCGCCGCGAACATTACTGCGCGGATTACTCGGCTCGCTTACGGTATGTCCGTCGGTGGTAGTTTCGACTACGCGGACGACGATACACTCTCGTACGCGTTTAAGAACAGAAATACCTTGGAATAACCGAAATACCTTGGACTAACTGAAACACCTAAAACGTGCAATCGAAACGCCAAAACCGTGAAATGGAAACACGGTATGCGTGAATTGCACGATGGACAAACGTGAAATGCTGGTTTGTACCACAATTAACGCACAATTGGTAACCCGACAGCCAATACCCCCCGACATTGCCCCTCGTGCCTTTTCTAACATTTGTATATTAGGGAGAAGTTGAATTGAACAGCCATATCCGCAAGGCGTATTACTTGTCCATAGAATATCTGCCCGGACGAATCGCAGTCAACAACATTATCAACGGGGGTAAGGATAAAGACTTCACCCCCGAGCAGTTGGCGGCAATAGATGAAGAAGAAATAATATCCGAATACCCCGGGATACTCACCGACCCCGCACTCGGTAACGGCGGTCTTGGACGACTCGCAAGTTGCTACCTCGACTCGGCGGCGGCGATAAATAAGCCCGTTGTCGGGTATGGGTTATACTATAAATACGGGTTGTTTCGGCAATCGTTCGATAACGGCGCGCAAAAGGAAGCTGCCGACGATTGGGGAGCGTCAATATACGCGCTCGCCGTCCCAAAACCCAAAGAGGCAGTATTCGTTAAATTCTCCGACTTCACTGCCAAAGCAGTACCCCACGATGTCACCATAACAGGATACGGCGGCGGCGAAACGACATTACGCCTGTGGGAGGCGCGGCGCGGTGAGGAATTCGACTTCGCGGCGTTCGATAACGGGGATTACTCCGATATGATACGGTCGCGGAGTGAAACCATTACTAAATGCCTGTACCCCCGTGATGAGTCCGAGGAGGGGCGGATACTCCGTATCCGTCAGGAATACCTCCTCGCCGCCGCAAGTATCGCCGATGTATTACGCGGGTTCGAGAAAACCGCCGACAACAATATCCCGAAACTCTCCGATATTGAAAAATACTGCGTGTTCCAACTTAACGATACCCACCCGGTTTGGGCAATCCCCGAGTTTGTCCGTATATGCGTGAACAAATACGGATACGATATTGCCGCCGCGTTCGATACCGCGCGGAAAATATTCCGATATACGAACCACACCATTATGGCGGAGGCCCTCGAAAAATGGAACCGCCGCACCGTTACCAAAATAATCCCGAATACGTCGAGTATTATCGACCAAATACGGGAAATACTGTATGGCGAAATCGGGAAATCAAGTGAACCGATTATCAAACCCGACTTGCACCAAAGTGCGGTAACCCCCGAAATTGAAAAAGCGGCGCAAGGCGTTGCAAGCGCGTTTAACCCCGAAACCTACGACTTTATGGTTGGCGACGAAATCAATATGGGGAAACTTGCGCTCTACACGGCAAAGAAAGTAAACGGAGTTGCGGAGATACATTCCGAGTTGTTAAAGACGGACGTTTTCCCCGAATGGTACGCGCTTTATCCCGATAAGTTCGTGAATGTCACGAACGGGGTTACGCCGCGCCGTTGGCTTAAACAGTGCAACCCCGAACTCACTGCGCTTATCGCGGATACGCTTGGGAGTGACGCGTTTGTCGGGGATTTGTCGCTTATTAAGGGACTGAAACTCGATACGGATAAATTCTCCGCCGTGAAACAAACTAAAAAGAACCAACTCGCAAAATGGCTGAAAGACAAGCATAATATTGCGGTTGACCCGACATTTATATTCGATATACAAGTCAAGCGTTTCCACGAATACAAGCGGCAGTTACTCAATGCCTTGTCGATTTTGGACGTGTATTATAGTATAAAAGACGGCAGTATAACAAACTTTGCTCCGACATTATATTTGTTCGGGGGTAAATCCGCCCCGGGGTATCGGCGTGCAAAAGCCATAATCAAGTTTATCAATACAGTCGCGGATATAATCAATACCGACCCGACAGTTAAGGGCAAAATGCAAGTCGCGTTTATACCCGACTACAATGTATCGGCGGCGCAGTTACTAATACCCTCGGCGGACGTGAGTGAACAAATATCAACCGCGGGTTTGGAGGCTTCGGGAACAAGTAATATGAAGTTTTCGCTGAATGGGGCAGTTACACTCGGCACCCTTGACGGGGCGAATATTGAGATATTCCGCGAGGCAGGTGAGGGGAATAACTATGTGTTCGGTGCGACCGTAGATGAATTAAAGTCGATTTTACCGAACTATAACCCCCGTGAAATTGTAGTAAATGACAAAAAACTGGGTGCAGTTTTGGCATTTTTGGGGAAATGTGACAAAGAACTTTACCACAGCCTCGTAACTGACTATAATTATCAGTATTATTTTAGTGGGGAT
>JAISLG010000006.1 GCA_031260615.1 Oscillospiraceae bacterium
TTATTTGACATATCTCTCGGCAAAACCACCAAGTTATTCAAAGATGTTCCGACACTCTCCGTAATTCATACCGCGTCATACAAGGACATTGAACTTGACCCCTCCGCCGTGACAGTGTATTTTACAAAGCCAAGTGTGGAAATCGACCTCGGAGCATTCCTCAAAGGTTTCGCGGGGGATTTAGTCTATAAAACACTCAACAAAAACGGTGCGAAAAACGCAATGATTGACCTCGGCGGTAACATAACCATACTCGGCGACCGCAAATTTAATGTTGGTATCGCGAACCCGAACGGCGGCGAGCCATTACTCGGCATATCCCCCCCGAACGGTTGGTCTGCGGTAACAAGCGGATTGTATCAACGCTATACGATAATCGAAGGGGAAAAATACGGACACATAATCGACCCTGTTACATTCGCTCCCGTGTCGGACAATGTTGTAAAAAGCGTAACCGTTGTCGAGGGTGTCGGCACACGCGCCGATGCGTTGTCCACCGCGCTATTCGTACTTGCTGAACGTGACGGGCTTGATGCGGCTAAGAAATATTTTGAAGGGTATGTCGGTGTGTCGAGTGGCGCGTATGCAATATTCGCTTTGCCCGACGGTACAACCGTCCGCGTGGATAACACATCTTACGACAGCGACATAATACCCGACAACACAAAAATACCCGATAACGGAGCAGTGTATTTATGATATACGCGGCTATACTCGCAGGGGGTAAAGGTACTCGGTTCGGTTCGGACACCCCAAAGCAATTCCTGAAACTCGGACGGGAAACAATACTGCAACTGTCCGCGAAACAATTCATCGAACACGAGGGTATCGGCTCGGTGTACATTGCCGTACCCGAGCAATACCTTGACCAAACGAGAGCGGTATTCAAACAAAAAAAAGTAACCGTCATATCTGGTGGCAACTCGCGTAATGCCTCCCTCAAAAACATAGTCGAGCATATTACGGCGAGCGGTAAAATACTTGTATCGGACATAATCCTCACACACGACGCGGCGCGCCCATTCGTAACGCGCCGTATAATAGACGACAATATCACCGCACTTGACCACTACGACGGAGCGGGTACGGCAATTCCCGTAACGGACACGATATACGACACATACAACGATACAGTAGCATACGTCCGCAACCGCGATTTAATGCAAGCCGCGCAAACACCGCAATCATTCAACCTCAAAAAACTGTCGGCGGCGTTATCGGTATCGGGCCGCGAACTTGCCGAATACACGGACACTTGCGGATTATTCCTCAAAGGGGGAATAAACTATGTAAAAGCCGTCAAAGGCGACCCCACCAACATTAAAATCACGACACCTATCGACTACGACCTTGCCAAGGTGATATACAAAGGACTTAAAAATGCTCCTTGAAATCGAATGTAACTTAGCAAAGACATTAACAGGCGGACAGGCATTTCGTTGGGAGCAGACGGGAGAAAACGTATTCAGAGGATATGCGTTTGACCGATACGCGGAAGTTTCGTATGTTACGGGCGGTATTGAAATTATGCCGTTAAACGACAATGCGAACGATGTCGGTTTTTGGGAGAACTACTTTGACGTATCGCGCGACTATGACGGTTTAATCAAGCAAATATCAGGCGACAGTACGATACAAAGCGCGGCAACGGAACACGGCGTAATCCGCATATTACGGCAATCCCCATTTGAAACCCTACTCAGTTTCATCATATCGCAAAACAACAACATACCGCGCATCAAAGGGATAATATCGCGGTTATGCGACACATTCGGCACGGACGGGGCATTCCCAACCCCCGAACAATTACACGGGGCGGCAACAACCGACTTCCGCGCCCTCGGAATGGGTTTCCGCGACAAGTACATTACGGACGCGCTGACCTGCCTTGAAACAGGCATTGTCAACCTCTCCGACATATCCCGAATCAACCCCGACACTGCGCGTGAAACCCTCAAACAAATTAAAGGCGTGGGCGACAAAGTAGCGGATTGTGTATTGTTATTTGGGTTCGGTCTTTTAACCGTATTCCCAAAAGACGTATGGATTAAACGCATAACCGCCGAGCATTACCCGAACGGCTTGCCCGACTGTTGGGTTGGTGCGGAGGGGTTAGCACAACAATACCTGTTTGAGGGGTATCGTAAATGACGGGGTGCTGCACCACCACAAATTGCAAGACAAAATCAATTATCCTCGTTTATTTTTTTTCTGTTTGTTTTAGTTTTTCCCAGTTCGTCAGCACAGTATCCACGTCCGTTGCCGTTACTTTCCCGTAAACGTGCGGGTGGCGGTATATTAACTTCCGTGCCAAGCGGTCGCAAATATCGTTGAAGTTAAATACTGCTCCGTCCGTATTGTCGGCGTGTTGCAACTTCACGCCCTCCTTACCCATTTGTGTGTGGAACAGTACCTGTAACAATACATCGCCCAACTCCTCGACAAGGTTCGCGTAATCCCCGTTACTTATCGCCGCCATTGCCTCTGCCGATTCTTCAAGCAAATTCTTCCGTATAGTGTCGTGGTCTTGCTCTTTATCCCACGGGCAGTATTGCCGCAACTCCCATATAATCTGTTCCAAGTCCGTTATGTCGTACTTCGATTTGGCAAGGTCGGTTTTTATTTCTTTTACGTTTTCCATTTCAACTCCCAATTTTTGGTTATACTAATACTATATTGTATCCGATTCCGTTTCATTTTCAAACACCATTTCGATTTGCGCGGTAATCTCATCGCAATCCACGCCGTTAAGGTTATCCGCGACTCGTTTCAGGTATCCGCATAATTCACTCAACTCCGCTCGCGTGAACCCCGCGAATATATCCTTGCGGATATTATAAATCGCCGATATAGTTTTTTGCGCTTCGGTTTCACCCTCATTACTCAGGAGTACGCGAGTAACGCGCTCGTCTTTGACATCGCGTATTCGCTCGACAAGCCCCTCATCGTACATTATTTCGAGGGTTTTGCTCACAGCCGCCTCGGACACGCCCATTAACGCTGCGAGTTCCTTTTGGCTCGTACCGTCAATATGCGGCTGATACTCCACAAAATATCGGCGCGACTTCTTTAATCCGTACCACTTCCACGGGTCTTGCCGTTTAAGCGCGTAGAATACGTCCGCGCACCGTTTTTTGAGTCCGCGCCGTTTGAGTTCCGCGCCCATATAAGCATCCGCGCCCTTACTCACCGCAGAAATCAAATCCGCAGTAAGTTTAATCGGCTTGTTTATTTTAGTCACTTCTATATTTCTTGCCATTCAATTCAGTTTCCTGTTTATACCATAATTCGACAAAAATCGACAATCACGAGGTGCGTAATTGTGCAATAATACGTTCAAAATCGCATATTGCGGCGTAATAGCGGCTATATCGGCGGTGCTTATGTTCGCGTCGGCGTTCGCGGGGTTAGTTTATGTTGCCCCCGCACTCGCAGGGTTCTTCATCTGGACGGTCAAGCGCATAACAAGCGTAAAATGGGCGGTTATGTGTTATTTTGTGTCCTCGGCGGTGATATTCCTGACCACGGCGCAACTCGATGCCGCATTGATGTTTGTCGGGTTCTTGGGGTATTACCCCCTCATTGCCGAACCGCTGTCAAACCGCAAAGTAATCGGCTATATCGGCAAACTCGCAGTATTCAACGCCGCTGTTATCGGCATATTCCAAATCACAACTTTCGTCACGGGGATAGATGCAATCAAAGCGGATATGTTCCTTGGCAAATACACCGCAATCGCCGTACTTGCCCTCGGAAACGCAACATTCATTATGTACGACAAGGCGGCGCGAGTAGTATTCCTGTTTTTCGATGCACTGATATTACCGAAGTTACGACACAATTAACCCCAACAACTATTCCGCAATGTCGGCGATGTCGGGTTCGTTTTGCGCTGTTTTAGTAATCCACGTACCCTCCGTTGCAGTTTGCGTACCCTCCGCAGTAGTTTGCGTACTATCCGCAGTAGTTTCGGGGGTGTCGGGCGTGTCGGGGGTATTATCGGGTGCGGCCTCGGGTTCGGTATTATCGGGGACAAAGACAGCGGTGTTAAGGCTTTTTATGAGTATCCGCCCCTTTTCCCCTTGGTGATACATAACTGCAATTTTATATGCCGCCGACAATTTTTCCGATAACTCGGTGGGTTTGCCGACCTCAATTACAAGGTTGCCCGATGTAAGTTTGATGTTAAAATAGTCGGTTATATCCGCCAATGTAACATCAAAATTCGACCGTCTGAGTATCGGTGTAATCTCCGACACGAGCGCGTATCGCGTATCCGCATTTTTCTTTTTCGCGATAGTGCTGATATTTTCCCCGTAATTCAGTTTCTTAAAATCGAACCCGACAAACTCCATAACGGGCAATTCACTGTCCTCGGGAACCCCGGAAATCAACCGCCCCGTTTCAGACAACAGGCATCTTTTCCCGTCCGCAGTAACAATCGCGGCGGGTTTCTGCATAAACAGCGTAATCTTTGCTTTACCGAAAAATCCCCGTCTGACAGTTGCGCTCTCAACCCACCACAAACGGCGGCGCAAATTATTCTCCGCGCTTTTGGTGTCGAGCGTTAGCCAATTTGCTCCGTCAATACCGCTTACATATCGCACGTCCTCAGCCGAGTAGTAGTTATCCCCGTAAATGTATACGGTTTCCACGGGTATCCCCGACCCAAAACCCCATATAAGTATGCCGCCCACGGCAATTACGCCGAGGACAGTCAGTATAAACGGTAAATTGCGGTTGCGGTGTTTG
>JAISLG010000007.1 GCA_031260615.1 Oscillospiraceae bacterium
CTACGCGCCCCCTGCACCCCGCGGTACTCGCCGTACGGGCTGGAAGCGGCGAGTAAAACCAAATTTATTCCGAGGGTGGGTTGTTGCAAACACAAATGACGGCATACGCGAATGTGTATTTTTCTGTACACGCACGATAAACCGAAAATGTATCGTGTAGGGGGCGATGTCCACATCGCCCCATTATTCCACATCGCCCCGTTATACAATGTGTATTTTTCTGTACACACACGATAAACCGAAAATGTATCGTTATACAAGGAACGCCACGGTAACGGGATAACGATTGCCCCGTTACCCTTCGTTTATTTGGCGATTTATCCCTCAGTCAGTGCCTTTATAATAGTCTGTACGACTTCCTTATCTGCTTTTGATTTCATAAACGCGAAACGGTAATCCCCTAACTCATCTGTCTTAAAAAAGTATCGGTCGGTGATATTCGGGTTACTCGGGTACATATCGTATAAGTCGATGAAGTAGTCCGCGTAGGTATTGTCGCCGCTAAGGAATATCCCGACGAAGGACAGGCGGTCGGCGAACACAATTTCCGTGGTATTCAGGTATTCGGACATATTACTTTTTTCCGCGCTGTCGGTGAGCATAGACGCGCCGATATTGAAGTAATCCGAGTTTATTTTAACACGCTTATCGCCGTTGATGTCGGGGGTAATCGGGTAAAAGAAGTCTGTCATTTCGGTGGCGGCGTTAGTAAGCCCCTCATCCGTTAATGCAAGGGTATTATCGGCACTTTGTTTCGCGAACACGCAGATAGTCAAATCGGGCTTAACGGTGGTTAAAAACGACACTAAAACGGCGACGCCGGCAATCAAAAAAAAGCTCCCTAAGATAATAAAAAACTTATTCAGGGACAAGAAACTCAGTATTTTTTCGTAACGGGTCATCTCGCGAATAACGCGTTTATTATCGGAGAATTCGGCATTCCGCGCAGTAGCGAGTTCACGCCCGACGTCGCGGTAATCGTCGGTTTCGTCAATCCCGTCTTGTAACTCGTCTTGTAACTCGTCAACAACCTCGTCTTGTATCCCGTCTTGTATCTTGCCCGTATCGGTATTATTTTCTTGCATATATCACACAACGCGCCTGTTTTAATACGGCGCGTTTAATTATTTATTGTTGGTTCAGGTTGGAGCGGGTGATGGGAATCGAACCCACGCAATCAGCTTGGAAGGCTGATGTTCTGCCATTGAACTACACCCGCATACTTGTCTATTATATCATATAAAAAGGTGCTGTCAAGGGGAGTTTTTTTGTAGTAGGGGAGCGGTCGCTGACTTAAACGGTGACGGCGAAGTGAATATTGTTGATGTTGTCACATTCAAACGGTTTTTTGGGGGGATATACGCGGAGTAAACGCGAGAAATTCTAAAAACATTTGTGAACAAATAGGGAAAATGCTTTGTCGATAAGGAAAAATTTATATAAAACCTATTGACAAAGCATTTTTCTGGTTTATAATAAATCCAGTTAATTTAGCAGTCTGACGTTTTGATTGCTAAAACGACTACGGCGAAAACTAAAAGCAAAACTAAAAGTAAAAATAAGGAGAAAAATACTATGACTATAAAACCGTTAGCGGACAGAGTTGTCACAAAGACTCTGGAAGCCGAAGAAAAGACGAAGAGCGGGATAATACTCTCGTCCGCGTCGAAGGAGAAGCCGCAGTATGCGGAGGTAGTATCAGTTGGACCGGGTGGCAAAGACGAAAAGGGCAACTCGGTAACGATGACTGTTAAACCGGGCGACAAGGTATTGATAAGCAAATATTCAGGCACGGAAGTAAAACTTGACGATGTAGACTACACGATAGTAAAGCAATCGGACATACTTGCCGTAGTTATAGACGAGAGCATACCGAACGTGGCGACATTCGAGCAAGTCCACAGTCTTGACGGTACATTCCTCCCGAAAGAGGATTTTGAGCCGCGCGACCTGAAACACGAAGAAGAAGAACTTAAAAAAGCGGGCAAATTATAATAATTAAAATAACGGAGGAGAATAAATTAAAGTATGGCTAAACAAATAATATATGGCGAGGACGCACGCAAGGCATTGCAAAGGGGCATAGACACACTTGCGGACACAGTGAAGATTACACTTGGGCCTAAGGGTCGCAACGTAGTATTGGACAAGAAATTTGGTGCGCCGCTGATAACGAATGACGGCGTAACGATAGCGAAGGAAATCGAACTTGAAGACGCGTTTGAGAATATGGGAGCGCAGTTAGTCAAGGAAGTTTCCACCAAAACGAATGACGCGGCGGGCGACGGCACAACGACTGCAACGCTACTTGCGCAGGCGATAGTCCGCGAGGGGCAGAAGAATATAGCGGCAGGCGCGAACCCTACTGCTGTAAAGCGCGGTATTCAAAAGGCGACTGACGCGGCAGTTGGTGAAATCAAGAGATTCAGCAAGGCAGTATCGGGGAACGATGACATTGCGCGTGTTGGTACAATATCGGGCGGCGACGAGTTAATCGGGAAACTTATAGCGGAGGCTATGAGCAAAGTTACCGCTGACGGCGTAATAACCATTGAGGAAAGCAAGACTGCCGAAACGAACACCGAAGTTGTCGAGGGTATGCAATTCGACCGCGGCTATGCTTCCCCGTATTTTGCAACGGACACCGAAAAGATGGTATCCGAGTTAGAGAACCCATATATCCTTATCACGGACAAGAAAATATCCAACATACAGGATATACTCCCCATATTGGAGGAGATAGTCAAGACAGGCAGGAAGTTGCTTATAATCGCGGAGGATGTTGAGGGCGAGGCACTTACGACCTTGATACTCAACAAATTGCGCGGCACGTTCCACGCGGTAGCGGTTAAGGCACCCGGGTTTGGCGACCGTCGCAAGGAAATGCTTGTTGACATTGCGACACTTACGGGCGGCGAGGTAATCACGTCTGACTTAGGGTTAGAACTCAAAGAAACCACGATTGACCAACTCGGCACGGCACGCCAAGTCAAAGTTACGAAAGAGAACACAATAATAGTAGACGGTGTCGGCGAAAAGGCGGTAATAGACGCGCGTATTCAACTTATCAAGACACAGATTGAGGACAGCACATCTGACTTTGACAAAGAGAAGTTACAGGAACGCCTTGCGAAGTTAAGCGGCGGCGTAGCGGTAATCAAAGTTGGCGCGGCTACTGAAATCGAGATGAAGGAGAAGAAACTCCGTATCGAGGATGCGTTAGCCGCTACCAAGGCGGCGGTTGAGGAAGGTATTGTTGCTGGCGGCGGCACAGTGCTTATCAACGCAAGCGGAGCGGTATCCAAGTTAGTTGAAACCTTAGAGGGCGACGAAAAGACAGGCGCGAAGATAATACTCCGCGCGCTCGAAGAACCGGTACGTCAAATCGCGATAAATGCGGGGCTTGACGGCGCGGTAATCGCCGATGCAATCAAACGGAGCGGCAAACCGGGGTATGGGTTTGACGCGGCACGCGAACAGTACACGGATATGTTCGAGGCTGGTATTGTTGACCCGGCGAAGGTAACCCGTTTCGCGTTACAAAACGCGGCAAGCGTAGCCTCTATGGTATTAACCACTGAGAGCCTTGTTGCCGACAAGAAAGAACCGAATACACCTGCCGCGCCCCCGATGGGCGGTATGGACGGAATGTATTAAGTGCTAAACGAGTACAACAAAAAAGCAGTGGTGAATTCCACTGCTTTTTTGACTGTACAGACTCTACCATAAACAGGAAAACAATATGAAACTAAAACCAATACACATACTGCTTACCGTATCGGCTATTGTCGTGTTAATATGCGCATACTTTGACAAAAACCTGTATATTGATGAGATATTCGCGTTTGGCGAATCTAATTCAAAATCCGTGGTATTGTTCCTTGGGAACGACTACCTCGACATATCCTACACCCCCGAACAGGCAAAGGATTACCTCGAAGTGTCGGGCAACGAACGGTTTAATTACTTCCTCCCGTACTACTCGGCAAGCAACGACAACCACCCACCAATGTTCTTTTATATGATACACACCGTGTCGTCACTATTCCCTGACAGTTACTCAAAATGGTATGGGGTCGCCGTGGAATTTCCATTTTACATCGCGACCATATTCTTGCTATATCGGCTCAGTCGGCGCGTATTCAAATCCAAAAACAAGGCGTTGCTATGCGCGTTCCTGTATGCGTTCTCCCCGTTCGGGTTGTGGAACGCACTTATAATCCGTATGTATCAGCCACTCACATTCTTTATCCTGCTCGTTGTCTACGCCGCAACAATGTACTACAAAACGTATAAAACTAAATATCTGCTCTATTACGCAATCGGCATATTCTATTCGGGTATGCTCCACTACTCCGCGTATTTCTTTAACTTTTTCCTGACATTATTCGTGTGTTTGGTTTTTCTAACCAACAAGCAAATTAAACGCACACTGTCATTCGGCATATCGGCGGTAATCGGCGTATTACTCGCGTGCGCGGCGTGGGCATACACAATACTGCAATTCACCTACACCACGACAATACGCGAAAACTGGCAAAACCGCACTGCCGAGGCACGCGAAAATATCACACGCGTATTCACCGACCCATTACTCTACATTGTACTTATCGCGGCGGTACTCTTCGTCATATACCGCAAAAAATTCAAAGGCGTATCGGTGATAATCGTATGCGCGCTCCTATCGGCAGGCGTGGCATCAATATTCATCAACAGTATGTACGTTATGCACGCGCCGAGGTATTACTTTTTTATCATACCTGTCGTATTATTCGGGGCAATGTATTTTATCCCGAACCGCGTATTAAACCTGAGCCGCGCAATCGCGCTGACACTAAGCGTAGTATTCGCGGCAGTATCAATCGGTTATGTAGCACTGCAAGATGAATACAAAGCGTATAATTTCCGCACATATTTCAACCAAGGCGCAATGTCGGAACAGATACGGGGCAAATCGGTAATAGTAGCCGTCCCCGTGAACGACCCGAGCAACTACAACAACGCATATTTCCGCGACCTGATATATATCCTATCCCTGTTCAACGCGGACTACACCTCGGTAACGGGGCTATACCTCCCACCCGACCAACTGCAAACACGGCTCGCGGAGGAGATAGCACTACGCCGCGCGGACAATACACCATTTGTAGTAATCGGTTTAGAGAACCTGACCTACACGGAGCAGATACCGAGCCTTGACAAGTATACTACCCTTGAAAAATCGGCGTGTGTCGTAAAGGGTTGGAAGGCAACCTATGTATTCTACTCATAACAATACGCCCTATCGAGTTTATCCCGATAGGGCGTATGCTTGCCGCTTAATCCTCGTCGTCGTCGTTTATTTTTCGTTGTGTATCTGTTGTGCCTGCTGTGCCTGTTGTACCTGCTGTGCCGGTTATATCAACGACCGATGTGTCGACCGTAGCCCAGTAATCTATTCCTAAGTCGATTTCCGCGTTGTAATTTATCCGCGGCTTTGATTCGGTTGTATTGGGAACTATGTCCTCAATAAAGGTCGGCTCTGTGTCGTCGGGTGTTAAATTTAATTCCGCATTTAACGCCGAACCTTTGCTCCACCCGTCATTCTGCAATTCCTGAATCCGCTTACGGATTTCCTCAGCCGGGTATACATATTCGTGCAACTTAAATTTCGACACATCAATCGCAAGTATATGCGTTTGCGCGTTTAGTTCCTCACTACTTGCCGCGCTCTCCTCTGCGGTAGACGACGTCTGCCGAACAACGTCCGATATTTGCTCGATTGCGATATTGACTTGATTGATTGCGTTTTCCTGTAAAATCGAACTCTCCGAAATATCCATAATATGCACGGAACTCTCGTTCACGCCGGCAACAATATCCGCGAGGGATTTCGCTGTATCCACCGCAATTTTCGCGCCGAGTTCCGCCTTACGCACACTGTTTTCGATTAACTCATTTGTTTCCTTTGCCGCCTCTGCCGATTTATTCGCCAAGTTACGGACTTCGCTTGCAACGACCGCGAAACCCTTACCCGCGTCGCCCGCACGCGCCGCCTCAACAGCGGCGTTAAGCGACAATATCTTCGTCTGAAACGCAATATCGTCGATGACCTTGATAATACGCCCGATTTCCGCGCTCGACTGCGTAATCTCGTGTACCGCCGCCGTCATATCCGCCATATGTTTCGACCCGATAGCCGCGTTCTCTTTAATCTCCTCCGTCAGCCACGCCGTATTAGTCGCCTTCTCGGAATTTTTCTTCGTCATTTCGAGTATATCGAGGATATTCCGTGACAATTCCTCAATAGTCGCCGCCTGTTCGGATGCGCCCTGTGAAAGGTTCTGCGCGCCGTCGCATATCTGTGTTGCTCCGCTGTGTACTTCACCCGTAATAGTCTTGATTGCCCCGAACATATCGTTGAGGTTATTCGTCATAAGGCGCATAGCATTGCCCATTATATCGCCCGCGCCGAGGGAATTCGGTTGTATTGTGAGGTCGCCCTCCGACACGCTGTCGAGCATTGTTGCAATATCGCCGAGTCGGTTTGCAACCTTACCGAGGACATTAACGGCTTGCGATATTTCGTCCTTACCCGCGGAAATAGCCGCTTGTTGTGCCCATTCCTCATCGCTGAATCGAACACGCCCGTCCTCGCCGATTGCCGCGAGTATCTTCGACAGGAATTTAACAGGCAATGCTGTTGCGCGGTAGAGTAGCCGTGACATAACGATACCCACGATAATCCCGACAATTACAATCGTAAGCACGATAACAAGCGCGAGCAGTGATGATTGCGCGCTCGAACTGCAATTCTGTGTCACGTCCGCGTTGATTTCCTCACTCGCGTCGGTAACGGTTTTCTGCGCCTCATCGCCTATTTCGCGGACTTCCTCCGCGAGTACAATAATAGTGTCCTTTGCCACAACATAGTTTTCAAATTCCTCTTTGAGGGTATCCGCGCTGTAAATTGCTTTCTCGACCGCCTCGCGGTTAGATTGCAGCATAAACGCTATATCGGGTTTATTAAAGAACAGCACCAAGTTATCGCGCATAGCGATTATCTGGTCGACAAGCGCGACAGTATTTTCTTTTGTGTCGTCGTCGTCCGCGTAGTATTCGAGGAGTCCGCTCCCGATTGCGCGTGTAAGTATCAGGTTATCGTAACAGACTGCCAAATGCGCAATCTGCCGTCCTATGCGGTCGAAGTATACTTGTGCCTCGTTACCCGTGAAACTTTTCCCCATACACTCGGCGGATATTTCGTTTTGGATTTCGGTAATTTTGACAGTCATTTCATTACCGGCGGCGATAAAGTTATCGGCGGCGGTGACGGTTAGGGCGTATTCGGCGACCATCTCATCGAGTTTATCCGAATACGCGGTTATTTTCTCATACATACCGTCATAGTATTTCTGATATTCGGGGGTATTGTTATTTTTGATAGCGGTTTCAAACGCGGGCAGTGCGTTCGTTGCCTTTTGGAGTGCGGATTTTGCCGCACGCGCGTAGTCCTCGTTTTGTTGCACAATAAAGGACTCAACAGCAATACGGGCGGACACGAACTCAGACTGAGCCACATTCGCCGCCGAGAGTACATTTGTCTGGCGGTCAACGCCCGATATACTCACATACACGGTGGTATTGAATATCCCTACACAAATCCCCGTGATAATCATAAGCGCGATTATTGCATAAAACGCAACTTTAATCTTCGCGCCGAGTTTCAAATTTTTCATAACAACAGTTTTATAACCCTGACATACATCAAGGCTATCAATTCAAAAAAGTATATGCCCAAAATACCTGTACAAATATATATCGTCAAACCGCGCAAAAAAGTTAGCGAATTGTTGAATTACAAACATTACGGTGGTATAATATGGTTAATAATAAAGAATTGTTAGGAGAATAAAATTTATGAACAAGGCAACACGCAAGCCCGTAATCGCGGGGAACTGGAAGATGAACAAGACTCGTGCGGAAACTAAGGAGTTAATAACCGCGCTTGTCCCCCTTGCCAAGGGAAAGGACAATGTTACGGTAGTAATCGGCGTACCATTTACGGACATAGAAACGGCGGTTGCGCTGACTGTGGGAACTAATATCAATGTAGCGGCGCAGAACGTGCATTTCGAGAAGTCGGGGGCATTTACGGGCGAGATAAGCGCGGATATGCTTGTTGAATCCGGGGTAAAATACGTTATAATCGGGCATAGCGAACGCCGCCAATATTTTGGTGAAACGGACGAAACGGTAAACAAGCGTACTAAGGCGGCACTTGCGGCGGGCTTAATCCCGATATTATGTATTGGCGAATATTTATCGGAACGCGAGGCAGACATAACAGACGAAGTAATCATCAAGCAAGTTAAACTTGACCTTGCGGGGTTATCAAAAGAGGACGTAGCGAAAACGATAATCGCATACGAACCCGTATGGGCAATCGGGACAGGCAAAACGGCAACCCCTGAACAAGCGGAATCCGTCCACGAAGTAATCCGCACAGCAATCACAAAACTATATGATGCTGACACCGCCGCGAAAGTCGTAATCCAATACGGCGGCAGTATGAACGCGAAAAACGCGGCAGACTTACTTGCAAAACCCGATATTGACGGTGGCTTGATAGGCGGCGCGAGCCTGAAAGCGGAAGATTTCAGCGTTATTATCAACGCGGCTGACATCGGCTAACACAGGCAAGGGGCAAGGGGCAAGGGGCAA
>JAISLG010000063.1 GCA_031260615.1 Oscillospiraceae bacterium
CCCGTGCGCGAGCCGACAAATACGCGGCGGAACCCAGATTATCAGGACACGCAACCTAAACAAAGCCGACAATATACGAGCAAAACGCGCGACTATGACGAGGACGACGACTACGACAGCGCGTATAGTGACGAGTATGACGAATATGACAATTACGAAACGGGGTACGAGGTTAAGCGGCGCGAACCGTTACCGCGTATGCCGCGTGTGGCGGCTAAGGCAGTGCCGCGCAGTTCAAATCGCCCCCCGAAACCGCCCCGAGATAATGACGGTTACGACCGTGAGGCAACGAACACGCGTGAAAGTCGAACTAACCGCGATACACGCGATAATATCGGCGCACGCGACAACCGTGACAGTGAGAGGGAACACCAAAGCCGTGAACCAGAATTCACCGAGTATCTTCGCGGCGCGGCGCGTGGTGATGGATTCGGTGACAGCGATGCGAATATTCCGCTCGATGCACAGGGAGTTCCCACTTCGCATAAGACAAAACGCGTACTCGATGCCGTCCTCGGTACGCCGAAACCAAAAAAGAATTAAGTATGGATTGAATATAAATAAGGAATGAAAAACCTAACCCTATGAACGAACACACAAGCGAAAACAACGCGATGTCGTCTAACTTCATACACGATATAATCGACAACGAACGCAAAAACGGGGATACACGCGAGATATGTACCCGTTTCCCGCCCGAACCGAATGGGCGGTTGCATCTCGGAAGCGCGAAGGCTATCGCAATAAATTACCTTACCGCGAAAAAATACGGGGGCAAGTTTAACCTCCGTTTTGACGATACCAACCCGACGCGAGAGGACGACAGCCACGTTCGGGCTATCAAAGCCGATGTCGAATGGCTTACGGGCAACACGCCGAGCGGCGGAATATTCTTTGGTTCGGACTATTTCGACAAATGCTATGAATACGCGGTTAAACTAATCAAGGACGGGAAAGCATACGTCTGCGATTTGTCCGCTGACGAGGTGCGTGAATATCGGGGTACACTTACCGAGGGAGGCAAAAACAGCCCTTACCGTGACCGCACCGTTGACGAGAATTTGGCATTATTCGCGAAAATGAAAAACGGGGATTTCCCCGACGGGTACTGCACATTGCGCGCGAAAATTGATATGGCAAGCCCGAACATCAATATGCGCGACCCCGCGATATATCGTATAATTCACATACCGCACCACAGACAGGGGGATAAATGGTCGATTTATCCGCTGTATGATTACGCACACCCGATACAGGATTGTGTGGAGGGTATCACACATTCGTTGTGTTCGCTCGAATTTAAGAACCACCGCCCATTATACGATTGGGTGACGGAAAATATCGGGATTTCGCCCACGGACAAGCCGCACCAATGGGAATTCGGGCGTATGAATGTGACATACACGGTTATGAGCAAACGGCATTTAATTAAACTCGTGGAAATGGGAGTAGTTGACGGTTGGGACGACCCACGGTTGCCTACTTTGTCGGGGTTACGGCGGAGGGGGTACACGCCGTCCGCAATACTCAAATTCGCGGAACTCGCAGGGGTAACCGCTTCGGACAGTTTGGTTGACATTGCGATGCTTGAATACTGTATGCGCGAGGAGTTAAATAGCACAGCCGAGCGGCGAAGTGCGGTACTTGACCCGATAAAGGTGGTGTTGACGAATTATCCTGAGGGCAAGGCGGAGGAATTTGAGTTGCCGAACAATCCGATGGACGAGAGCGTGGGGAAACGCGCTGTACCGTTCACACGGGTATTGTATATTGACCGCGCGGATTTTGCGGAAGTGCCGCCACCGAAGTTTTACAGGCTTAAACCTGACGGGGAAGTACGGCTTGCGGGGGCATATATAATAAGGTTAAACGAGATTATCAAAGACGGCGAGGGGAATGTTACGGAGTTACACTGCACGGCGGATTTGGAAACGCGGAATGGTAACCCGATAGACGGGCGCAAGATAAAGGGAACAATACACTGGTTATCCGAGGCGGGGGCAAGCCCAGTTAAGGTAATCGACTATGACCGCCTGTTCACGGTATCGAATACGGCGGACATACCCGACGACAAGACGCCGCTCGACTATGTAAACGCGGATAGCAAACGAGTATGGGAGAATGCACTGCTCGAAAAGGACACGGCGAGCAAAAAAAGGGGCAAGTATCAGTTTTTGCGGATGGGGTATTATTGTTATGACGAGAAACAAAGCACAGACAGAGTACCCGTGTATCACAGCGTAGTGCCGCTTAAAAGCGCGTATAAACCGCAGTAGGTTGCAGTGGGTTAGTAGGTTACAGTGGTTTGCAGTAGGTTGCAGTGGTTTGCAGTAAGTTGCAGTAAGATAAACTCCCACGGCAAGTGGAAATAAAAAAAAGAAAAGAGGGTTGAAAAAATGCCGAAGAATACTTTGCACCGTGACCGATTAGAGGAGATGCTTGAATACGCGAATTACAGAACACCGGCGGAATATGTCGCAAAGATAGTCGAAAACGCGGAGAGGGCAAACAACAGTAGTATGACACAATTTGGCGTCCAATTTACGAAAGCGGCAACCCATGTAAATACATTTGCGGAGTTAAAAGACACCGATGCACACATAGTGGGTCTGTCAATGGAGGCGTTAAGCAACATATACGCGGAGAACGCGGACAACATCCTCGACTTGTATGACATTTTAGACGATTATCGGAGCAAGTATAACCTCTATAACTATGTACAATACCCGATATATTTTGAGAACACGACGATGATGACGGCGGACAGGGTGTTCGAGCAATATTTTGACCTTGACTTGATTGAATGTGACGAGAACGAGGTGTTCGTGGATTGCGGCTGTTATGACGGGGAAACGGTGCATAGTTTTATCAGGAATTACGGGACGAAGTACAAGCGGATATATTCGTACGAACTTATCAAAGAGCAGTATGAAAATTGCAAAGAGAACCTGAAAGACGTACCGAATTTGGTCTTGAAGAATGCGGGAGTAGCAGGCGAAGCGGGCAGATTTATGACAGCGGAGTTCGGCGAGGGGTCGAGAGTTGTAAGTCAGGAGTCATACGAGTATTGGCTTGGGCAAGGGGTAAGCAGGGAAAAATTTAATATGGAGGAGTTAGTACGGATTGACGACGACATAACCGAACCGATTACGTTCCTTAAAATGGACATTGAGGGGGCGGAACTCCCTGCGCTTAAAGGGGCGGCAAACCATATCAAGAACGACAAGCCGAAACTTGCAATTTGCCTGTACCACCAACCGTACGATTTGTGGGTTATACCGAAATACATCAAAGCACTGCGCCCCGATTACAAGTTGTATCTCAGGTACACGCCGAGTTACACTGTGCAGTTTCCGCACGAGATTATTGTTTTTGCGGTGTAAGAGAATAACCTCCTGCATTGAGGTATGTGGGGGAGATGCGTTCAATAAGCCCACGAATTACGTCAATCGTATCGTCTAAAATGTCGACAGGTAACACTTCGATAAATGCCACTTTTCGTTCATCCGGGGTGACGGTTCGTATTTGGTCACACATAATGTACCCCGTTGTGGCAGTGCGACTGTCAAGGGGAATATGTTCAGGATATTGTTTTGCGGTGTTTGTAATTGGGCAAATTATACGGTTATCAGATAGAGCATTAAACGTGTCATTGCTTACTATAACAGCGGGGCGAAACCCCGCTTGTTCGTGTCCGCGTGTCGGCGACAGGACGAGTTCGATAATATCCCCCTGTTTCAAAATAAGTTGATTCATTTTGAATTGCCCTCCGTAACATCGTCAACCCAATCTATGATTTCACCGCCCACGTCCTCGCCCCAGTCAAGCGTTTCACCCCGATAATCGCCTGTATATCCATCAAACCGTTCCGCAAGCGTTTTGTGTGGGGGTGTCAGATGTTGTGGGGAAGTTGTTTCGCCGTTTGTACTCTCGTGAAATGCAAGGGTTTCGAGGCGACTGTCGTTGCTTTCGAT
>JAISLG010000020.1 GCA_031260615.1 Oscillospiraceae bacterium
GGAACTAAGCATTGCGGAGGCGAACAGCAGACTTCCCCTCGCGAACGGCGCGTATATCGAATTCCTCGCACCCGACTATTACTACTCGGACACGAACAACTCATCTATTGTATGTAAACTGATACACGGCGAAAACGAATTTTTATTCACAGGGGATATTGAAAAGAAAGCCGAAAAGAATTTGCTTGCTGACGGCGAGGACGTATCCGCGGATGTACTAAAAGTTCCGCACCACGGTTCGGACACGTCGAGTACAGAACAATTTTTGGAGGCAGTGAACGGGCAAGCGGCGATAATATCCGTGGGTTCGCCGAATAGTTACGGACACCCGAAACAGGCAGTTCTCGACAGGTTGACGGCACTCGGATATGTGATATTACGGACGGACGAGTTGGGTAATATTGGGTTTTTGAGTGACGGGGTTGGGGTGAAGTATAAGACGGAGAAGTGAATAAAGCCATAAATAATGTCCGCGAACAAACCTACCGAATAATCTGTAATATCCCCTTAAAATAAACCTACACAAGGAATAATCTATGTCTAATACCACACGAAGCAATCTCCTTACCGAGGGCGAATCACGCACACCGCACCGCGCGTTACTCAAAGCACTCGGTTTAACCGACAGTGAAATGCACCGCCCGTTTATCGCGGTTGTATCGGCGGCAAGCGATTACGTCCCCGGTCACGCGCACCTCAAAGAATTATCCAATGCCGTCAAAGACGGTATCCGTAACGCGGGCGGAGTACCATTCGAGTTCTGTACAATCGGGGTGTGTG
Organism: Oscillospiraceae bacterium; assembly: GCA_031260615.1. Classification (GTDB taxonomy): domain Bacteria; phylum Bacillota; class Clostridia; order Oscillospirales; family Ruminococcaceae; genus Ruminiclostridium_E. The sequence goes on from JAISLG010000020.1 coordinate 781, forward strand.
ACGGGCTTGCAATGAACCACCTCGGTATGAAATATTCCCTCGCAAGCCGTGAGGTAATCGCGGACAGTATCGAGATTATGCTCACTGCGCACCCTCTTGACGGAGCAGTATTTATCCCAAACTGCGATAAAATAATCCCGGGTATGATTATGGCGGCGGCGCGGCTTAATATCCCGTCCGCGTTCGTCAGCGGCGGTCCGATGCTTGCCGGGAAAGTAAGCGGCAAGCGTGTCGGTTACTCCGAAATATACGAGGCTGTCGGCAAATTCGCGCACGGCGAAATAAATAAGGACGATTTGAAAGAATACGAGGACTTTGCGTGTCCGACTTGCGGAAGTTGCTCGGGTATGTATACCGCCAATTCAATGAATTGCCTTACCGAGGCGGTCGGGCTTGCATTGTCGGGTAACGGTACAATACCAGCGGTTATGTCTGCGCGGCGGCGGCTCGCAAAGGAAACGGGCGAACTCGTTCTCGACCTTGTAAAAAATAATATACGCCCACTCGACATACTCACCACCGCTAATCTTAAAAACGCACTCGCCGTGGATATGGCAATCGGTGCGTCGAGCAATACTGTACTCCACCTACTCGCAATCGCGCACGAGGCAGGCGCGGACATTAAACTGTCGGACATTGACGCGTTATCCAAGAGTACACCGCAACTCTGCAAACTTAACCCGGCAAGCAGTATTTTCATTGAGGACTTAAACGCAGTTGGCGGCATACAAGCTGTAATGCGCGAACTCGGCGACACGATAAACGCTGACGTTACCACAATATCGGGGACACAGGGGACGCGAACCGCAAAGGCGCGGACGGCGGACGGCGAAGTAATCCATACAATAACCGAACCGTTACGGAAAGACGGGGGTTTAGCGATATTATTCGGCAACCTTGCGGAAAAAGGCGCGGTTGTTAAACAAGGCGCGGTTAAACCCGAGATGATGCAAGGGACATACAAGGCAAAGGTATTCAACTCGGAGGACGAAAGCGTAGCGGCTATACTGAGCGGCAAAATAACCGCGGGCGACTGCGTAGTAATCCGATATGTAGGACCGTCGGGCGGTCCAGGTATGCCTGAAATGCTTGCGCCGACCTCGGCAATCGCGGGTATGGGGCTGGACGGAAGTGTCGCCCTGATAACCGATGGGCGATTCAGCGGAGCAACGCGCGGAGCGGCAGTCGGGCATATATCCCCCGAAGCGACAAGCGGCGGCTTGATTGCATATATTGAGGACGGAGATGACATTGAGATTGACATACCAAACCGCAAAATCGAACTGAAAGTATCGCAAGCCAAACTGAAATCGCGGAAAATGTACTTTGAACAGCCGACACTGCCCGTATATAAAGGCTACCTGTCGCGCTACCGCAAAATAGTGGGCGGAGCAGACACGGGAGCGGTGCTGTCAGACTAATCAAGGAGAACCCGTTACCCGTTCGTTCCCCTTGTTGTGTGTATTTGGAGGTATTATGTTAGATAGTATTAAGCAGTTTTTCCACGGCAAAAAGACGCTAATCCTCGGGTACGGTAGGGAGGGGCAGTCGTCTGCCAAACTACTTGACAGTATCGGTGCGCGGTATACGGTACTTGACCCTGTTGGGGAAACAATAGCGGAGGAGTTGCTTGAAAACCACGACATAATACTTAAATCCCCGGGGATACCGAGGTTGTATGCCAAAATGCCTGAGCAGTACCTCGGCAAGGTTACTTGTCAAGCGGATTTGCTCGTATGGTTCGCCGAAATGCCTGTTATCGGGGTTACGGGGACAAAGGGTAAGTCCACTACCAGTTCGCTCGTATATGAAATACTCCGCGCGCTCGGTGAGAATGTTACACTTCTCGGGAATATCGGTGTGCCGCCCCTTGATGTGTTATTCGCCGAAAATACACCCGATGTAATCGTATGCGAATTGTCCTGTCACCAACTCGAATTTATGCGGCACAGCCCCGATATTGCCGTACTCCTCAATGTATTCCCCGAACACCTCGACCACTACCGTGACTTCGACGCGTACAAAGCCGCAAAGGAAAATATATTCAAGTATCAAAAACACGACGATGTAATTTTGCGCCCCTATCTTGATAATTATGCAAAAGTCAAGTATAATTCTTGTTTACGCGGCGAACATAATTATAACAACATCACCACCGCGCTGTATGCTGTCCGCGAATATTTTCGCAAACAGGGCAAATCTTATGACGAGAACACAGCGATTACCGTCGCCGAGCAGTTTACAGGGTTGCCGCATAGGTTGGAGTTATTCCATACTGACGGCACGGGACGTGAATTTGTGAACGACAGCATATCCACTATACCGCAAGCGGTTATACAGGCATTGTCGGCGTACCCCGACACGGATTGTTTAATACTCGGCGGTATGGAACGGAATATTCCCTATGACGACCTGTACGCGTTTTTGAAGAGTTATTCCGCGCTCGAAACATTGATACTCGTGCCCGACACGGGGCTTCGTATCGCTAAGGAAATGCCCGAAATATCCGCGCGTACCATATTCACAAAGGATGTTCGGCACGCGGCGGAGAAAGCTGTCCAGTACGCGAAAAAACGGGTTATATTCTCACCAGCGGCGGCAAGTTACGGGTTCTTCAAAAACTTCGAGGAACGAGGTGACTTCTTCAAGACAACCATTCTGTCACTATTAAAGGAATTAAAGTGAAAATATTATTCATCGGCGACGTGGTGAACGAGGACGCGGGTCAGGCACTTGCAAAGTTCCTCCCTAAGTTTCTGAAACAGGAAAATATCGACATATCCATTGCCAACGGGGAAAACTCCGCGAACGGCAATGGTATATCCCCTCGGAGCGCGGAACTGATATTCTCGTCGGGCGCGGACGTAATAACAGGTGGAAACCACTCCCTCCGCCGCGACGAAATGGCGGAATACTACTCCAAAGCCGCCGAAACAAATTACGGTTCGCACCCGAAAAAGACATTGATACCCGCAAATTTGCGGTCGGAGTACAGCAAAGGCTATGTCATTATCGAAAAGCACGGCGTGAAAATCGGTATTGTAAACTTGCTGGGAACGGTTTTTATGAATCCTTGCGACAACCCATTTGATGCCGCGGACAGGATAATCACAGAGATGTCCGAAAAGGGCGTCAAAAACATATTCGTCGACTTCCACGCCGAGG
>JAISLG010000085.1 GCA_031260615.1 Oscillospiraceae bacterium
CCTGATACAGGCGAGCGTTACCTTTCCACACCTCTTTTCTCCAAGGTTTAATTACAAGCAAAAAAATATTTTCTCTATCATAAGACAAAGGACTTGCCCAATGTTTGATTTGAGCGTTCGCAAAGCATATTGTTGAACTTACAGATGATTTTGGTTTAATATTCTGTTGCGCCCGACGAGGTTTGTTTTCCGCACATTTTCTAAATCGCGGAGCGAGGAGCATTGCTCACGCTTAAGCGATATGAATTTGCGGTATACAAACCACTGGCAACTATGGAATACTTGCCGTAATCTGCTTGTTTTGCTTGTGACTTTCCGAACTTCCAATTGAAAAACGGGTATACATCTGTTTTCAGGCGTTTGGAATCTACCCTGATTACCCGAACGCCTGTATTTTTTTTCCCTTAGGACTGTCAAAACAATCTGTTTAACAAAGGAAAATCTATTTTTATAATAAGGAATGAAATGGCTAAAAAAATCAAACAAATCGCTATATACGGCAAAGGCGGTATTGGCAAATCCACGACCACGAGCAATTTAACCGCGGCGTTATCGAAGAAAGGTTTCCGTGTAATGCAATTCGGGTGCGACCCGAAATCGGACAGTACCAATACATTGCGTGACGGAACATATATCCCGACGGTACTTGATACATTACGCGAAAAGGGCTCGGTTGACGCGCACGAAGTAATATTCACGGGGTTCAACGGGATATTCTGCGTTGAGGCTGGCGGGCCCGCACCGGGTGTTGGTTGCGCGGGGCGCGGTATTATTACCGCGGTTGAGTTGTTCAAACAGCAGAGAATATTCGAGGAACTCGACCTCGACTATGTAATCTACGATGTACTCGGCGACGTAGTATGCGGCGGCTTTGCCGTACCGATTCGCGAGGGTATCGCACAACACGTTTTCACAGTATCAAGCGGCGACTTTATGTCGATATACGCGAGCAACAACCTGTTCAAGGGTATCAAAAAATATTCTAACAACGGCGGCGCACTACTCGGCGGTGTAATAGCGAACTCGATAAACCAAGGCTACTCACGCGAGATAGTAGACGACTTCGCGGCGCGTACAAAGACACAGATAATGCAATATGTACCGCGTTCGATAACGGTAACACAGTCTGAGTTAAAGGGCAAAACTACAATTGAGGCCGCACCCGACAGCGACCAAGCAAAGGTATACGAGCAACTCGCGGAACGTATCGCAAACCACGAGGAGAGTAAGGTTCCGTCGCCGCTCGAACTTGATGAACTGCGCCAATGGGCGGCAAGTTGGAGCGACAAGTTGCTGGAACTCGAATCAGGTATTATTGCGGGTGGTCAACAGGCTGGTATATAACAGACACAAAAAAAAAGATAAACCATAAATGTGTCGTGTAGGGCGCAATGTCCACATTGCGCCGACACCACATTGCGCCGTGTACAAACAAATACGCACCGATTATGAATACACACCCTGACGACTTGGCAATCCGACATTCCCCCTTAACACAGATATTTTTGTGACACTACCTTTAATAGAATTGAAACCAAACTAATGATAAAGCTGGCATTTGCCTCAAACGACGGGAAGTATGTGTCACAGCATTTTGGACACGCGCTGAGGTTTGTAATTGCGGAGATAGACAAGAATAGTGACGGTGGATACGGGTGGCGGTATATTGAAACCCGTGAGAATGACACACCTTGCGAGGGCGGCGACCATAACGAGGACAAATTCGAGAAAAGCATATCTCTTATATCGGATTGCAATGTCCTACTTGCCGTAAAAGTCGGCAACCACGCGAAGTCGCGGTTAGAGTTGCACGGGTTATCGGTACTCGAAAGAGCAGGGTATATTGAGGACTTAATCGCGCAGTACATCAAATACTTGCAACGCCCGAAAATCGGGCAACGCGCGGTAATCCACGAAGTAACCAAACCCGAACACCCTATAATCAAACGTCGTGAAGTAATCGACGACCACCCGTGTTTCAGCGCAAAGGCACATAACACCTCAGGCAGATTACATTTACCCGTCAGCCCATCGTGCAATATACAGTGCCGTTTTTGCACACGCGCGAAAAACACGGACGAACAGCGACCGGGGGTTGCACAGGGAGTATTACACCCAGACGAGGCGGTGGAAACTGTCAAACGCGCACTTGAATTGTGTCCGCAAATAGCGGTTGTGGGTATAGCGGGACCTGGGGATACATTAGCGACACCACACGCAATCGAGGCATTTCGGCAAGTACACGCGGCGTATCCCGACTTGATAAAATGTCTTAGCACAAACGGATTGGCATTACCGAACAAGGCACAGGAGTTATGGGACGTAGGAGTGCGGACTATTACGGTAACGGTGAACGCGGTATCCCCCGATGTATTACGCAAGGTAGTATCGTGGGTGAAAGGCGATGACGAATTGGTATCGCTTACGGCGGCGCAGTTAAAAGGCATACGCGAATGTGCGGACATTGGAATGACGGTTAAGGTGAACACGGTACTAATCCCGAACGTAAACGACACACACATAGCGGAGATTGCGGCGGCGGTAAAAAAGGCGGGGGCATCGCGACACAATATAATCCCTTTAATACCGCAGAACGAATTCAAGGATACACCTCCCCCGACTTGCGACCAAATCGAAACGGCGCGGCAAGCGGCAGGGGAATACTTGGAGCAGTTCCGCCACTGCAAGCACTGTCGGGCGGACGCGTGCGGCATACCTGGGGTAAGCGACCTGTCGAAAGAATTGTATCAGAATCGAACATTAGAAACATTCAGCCACGGGTAACACAAGGCACAATGGGCAAGAGGCAAGGGGCAAGAGGGG
>JAISLG010000128.1 GCA_031260615.1 Oscillospiraceae bacterium
TCGATGTAGATTGGCTCCTGTAGCCCTAGCGCCGCGCTGAAGAGTCGTTCGTTCATGTTCATCATTTCACCTCACCATTTACCATCTTAGCACAATATGGAGCATACGTCAAAAGTGAGGTTACCCACTCGATTTAGCGAAGAGCCATATAAATCCACAAATAAAGAAGATATGCCCTTGCCTCGCCCGCACTTTATACACAATCAAATTCTAAAAAATATTTGGCTTGGTTGGGAAACTTTCAAAGAAACAAGTAACGCAAAATTTGGAATATCGTTCCTCGGTATAGATGTAATAATAGACAAGAAACGGTTCTTGCCTGATTTGTTTGCAATGACGGATAAATCTCGTTTGCACGATAGCTATTATTCGGGCGCACCTACTTTGGTTGTGCAGGTACAGACGCCGCCGACCGCAAAGTACAACTTGACGGTCAAAAAAGACTTGTACGAAAAAGGCGGTGTCAAAGAATACTGGGTCGTTTCCCCCGAAGAACAGAGTTTAACTGTTTGGAAAAACGTGGGCGGCAAACTCGAAATTGCGGCATATATGCGCGTTCCGCCGTCTGATACCAGTATAGACGATTATGACGAATATACAACGCTCTATACAACAGATGTTTTGGGACAGGGTTTGCAAGTTGATATATGGGAAATATTTGATAGTACAAAGGATTTATTATGAGAATATACACATCGGACTTATCCGCCCACCTTACCCAAACCGTAACCGTATCCGGTTTCGCGGCGGCAGTGCGCGACAAGGGTGGTTTAATCTTCATTGAACTCCGTGACGTATCGGGTGAAATACAACTCGTGTTCGACGACAAGTCGGATACCGCTGTGTTCGCCGCCGCGCAATCCGTGAAAAAAGAAAGTGTAATCACTGCCACGGGGTTGCTCCGCGAACGGTCGTCTAAGAATACCAAAATCAAAAACGGGGAACTCGAAATCTTCGTCACGGATATAAAAATATTAAGCGCTCCGCAAAAACAATTCCCGTTTGAACTCAAAGATAATATCTCCGTCAATGACGAGTTGCGGCTTAAATACCGATACCTTGACCTACGCCGCCCGTCTGTCCGCGATAATATATTATTTCGCCACCGAATTGCGGCGGCGGCGCGCGCCTTTTTCTACGCGGAACGATTCTATGAAATCGAAACCCCGATGTTAATCAAATCCACTCCCGAGGGGGCAAGGGATTACCTCGTCCCGTCACGGATTCATAAAGGACATTTTTATGCACTGCCACAGAGTCCGCAGATTTATAAGCAACTACTTATGATTGCGGGGTTTGACCGATATATCCAACTTGCAAGATGTTTCCGCGACGAGGATTTGCGCGCCGACAGACAACCCGAGTTTACTCAAATTGATATTGAAATGTCGTTCGTGGACGTGGACGATATACTCGATATGTTGGAGCGGTTTGTAAAATCGCTTATGAAAACAGTGCTTGACAAGGAGATTACCCCGATACCGCGTATCAAATATGACGAAGCGATTGCGCGGTTCGGGAGCGACAAACCCGATACCCGATACGGCGCGGAGATTACGGAGAGTGCGGACGGTATCAAGCGGATTAAATTTGACAACGCCGCCGATAAAATATCGCGCAAAGAACTCGACCGCATAGTGGATTACGCAAAGGGTTTGAACGACAAAATAGCAGTACGCGGAGCGCGTAACGCGGACGAAAATACTGTAACATTCACGGCGAAATTCCCTGACGGCGTAACGGGTAATGAAAGGGAAGTGTTGTCCTTACTCGGTAGTTTGCGCATTTATGTTGCAAAGAAGTTGGACATAATACCGCGCGGAGTATACAACTACCTGTGGGTAACGGATATGCCGTTTTTCGAGTTCAATCCCGACACGGGCGAATGGGACGCAATGCACCACCCGTTCACAATGCCGAACGATAACAGTTTGCCGTACCTCGAAACGGACAAAAGCAAAGTATACGCAAAAGCGTATGACTTGGTATTAAATGGGACGGAGTTATGTTCGGGGAGTATCCGCATAACCGACCCCGTTTTACAGAACCGTATGTTTGAATTGTTAGGGTTAGGCGAGGAGGAGATTGCGGCGAAGTTCGGCTTTTTGACGGAGGCGTACAAATACGGCGCACCCCCTCACGGCGGAGCGGGTATCGGACTCGACCGCTTGGCTATGACATTGTCCGAGGCGGAGAGTTTACGCGACGTCACGGCATTCCCGAAGTTGAAGGACGCGAGCGAACCAATGTCGGGTGCGCCGGGTATGACGGACGAGGGGCAGTTGGCAGAGTTGGGGTTGAGGATTGTGGAATAGTATTACAGTTAAAAGCATAGTGGGGAATTATTTATGACAGAGTTAGTCGTACGTCCGAAACTTGATTTGGTATTCAAGGAGTTTTTCTCAAACCCGACAAACGCGGATTTGCTTAGGTCGTTATTGTCGTGTGTAATGAGAATTGACGCGAATACAATAGACTCGATTGCATACGAGAATACGGACGAATTACCCGAGTTCCCGGACGACAAGTATTCGCGGTTGGACTTGAAATTAGTAGTGGACGGGGTTATAGTTGATGTGGAGATGCAACGGAGTGACGAAAAGAATTTTGTTGACAGGTCGTTGTATTACTGGTCGAAGATGTTCGGCAGTGCGATAGTTAAGGGGCAAAACTACAACGAACTCCCGAAAACGATTGTCATATCATTTTTGGATTTTGTGCTGTTCGACTGGGACGAGTATGTTTCTGAATGTGCATTAACAGACGTTTTGCACAACCGAAAGGTGACAGACAAACTTGGGATATACTTTTTGGAGTTGCCAAAAGTTAAGGAAACGAATGACAAATTAGCGTTGTGGTTGAAATTTTTGAGAGCGGAAACGCTTGAAGAATTGGATACGATAGAAAGCAAGGGGGATACGGATATGTCACAGGCAGTTAAAGTTATACGGCAGATGAATGAGGACAATTTAATGCGCGAACGGGCAAGAATGCGTGAGGAAGCCGTTATTGAGAGGGTGTCCGGATTTGCGTTTGCAAGAAAGAAAGGTATCGAGGAAGGACTCGAAAAAGGCAAAGCAATAGGTATCGAAAAGGGCAAAGCAATAGGTATCGAAAAAGGCAAAGTAGAAATTGTTCAAGAACTCCTTAAACTTAATATGCCTATTGACACTATTGTGGCAGTATCGAAGTTGCCTATTGAAACGATAAAAGGGTTGTTGAATTAGTGAGGTATTAAAATGGGAGCAGTAAAGGTCATAATACAAACCGACCCTGAAAAATTGCGGTACGAACGGGCAAGAATGCGTGAGGAAGCCGTTATTGAGAGGGTGTCCGGATTTGCGTTTGCAAGAAAGAAAGGTATCGAGGAGGGTGTTGAAAAGACCAAAGTAGAAATTGTTCAAGAACTCCTTAAACTTAATATGCCTATCGACACTATTGTGGCAGTATCGAAGTTGCCCATTGAAACGATAAAAGGGTTGTTGAATTGAATTATAGGACGATAAATAAAATATGATAATAGCTCTGACCAAGGGGCGCATTGAAAAAGCCGCGCTCGGGAAAATGTCCGAGTCGGGTATGGACGTGTCCGAACTCACCGATAAAGCGCAACGTGGACGCAAATTGATATTCAGTATTCCTAAAACCGAATACCAAATAATAATATCAAAACCCGCTGATGTATTGACATACGTTTCGCGCGGTATCGCCGACATCGGTGTAGTAGGCAAGGATACGCTCGACGAGGAAACCGACATCGGCGGTTATTACGAAATAGCCGACCTCAAAACAGGGATATGCCGCTTTGCGTTCGCCGCCAAGGTAGGTACGAGTGACTTCTTTAACTCGTATGAATCGCGCGTAATCGCAAGCAAATACCCGAATGTGGCACGGAAATTTTTCCAAAGCAAAGGCATAGACGCCGAGATTGTGAAAATCGAGGGGAGTGTCGAACTTGCCCCGATACTCGGACTCGCCGACGGAATAGTCGATATTGTAGAAACGGGAGCGACACTAAAAGCGAACGGGCTTGAAGTAGTCGAGGACATATCCCCAATTTCCACGCGCGTAATTGCAAACCGTGCAGGACTCAAAATGCGGAAATCGGCAATAGAGGGGTTTGTGACAAAACTCACGGGAGGAAACTAATGGTAAAAACATACATCGGCGCAGACGGCTACAACACATACAAAGCCGAATACACGAAAAGCGCGGACACGGACAATGCAAACATTACCAAGACGGTCGCGGCGGTACTTGCTGACGTAAAAGCACTCGGTTCAACGGCAGTATCGGCGTACGCGGTGGAATTTGACGGACACCCCGTTCGGAAAGTATCGGAAACGGAGATTGCGACGGCATACGACAACGCGGACAGCAACCTCCGTTCCGCGCTTATAAAATGCGCGGAGAACATAAAAATGTTCCACGCGGAACAACGGCGTAACGATACTCAGATGGTGCGAGGCGATGTAGTCCTCGGTACTAAGGTTGCACCAGTCGAAACAGCAGGGATATACGTCCCCGGCGGAACAGCCGCGTATCCCTCGTCTGTGCTTATGAACGCATTGCCCGCCGCTGTCGCAGGGGTGAAAAATATCGTGAGGTGTACACCGCCCCTCAAAGACGGCTCGGCTAATCCGGATATATTGCTCGCCGCGAAAATTGCACAGGTAACGGAAATATACCTTGTAGGCGGCGCACAGGCAGTCGCCGCTATGGCATACGGCGCGACAGTGCCAAAATGCGATGTAATTGTCGGACCGGGTAACGCGTACGTTGCCGAGGCGAAACGGCAAGTGTTTGGCTTGTGTAGTATTGATATGGTCGCCGGGCCGTCCGAAATACTCATACTTGCCGACAGAAACGCAAATCCGCGTTATATCGCGGCGGATATGATGGGGCAAGCGGAACACGATATACGCGCACGCGCAATACTCGTGACGGACGACAAAACACTCCCCGAACGGGTAATCGCCGAACTCGAAACGCAAGTCAAAACAA